>MEEC01000128.1 GCA_001724315.1 Lautropia sp. SCN 70-15
AACCGCGTATTCGGTCCGCTCGCTGCCCCGGCACCCGCTTCGCGACTGGTCGTTTGCCTGAGGGCTTGCCGGCAGGCGAACGACCCGGACCGGCAACCCGTCACCCGGTGACGCGAGCCGGCCCGAAAACCGACTACTGGGGAGTCGCCAAGTTGGTTAAGGCACCGGATTTTGATTCCGGCATTCGAGGGTTCGAATCCTTCCTCCCCAGCCAACTTCCCGAGCCCGGGGCGTGAGCCGGGCTGCCAGCCGAGAGCCAGACAAAGTGCAGGGCTATCGCCGAAACGCCGACGTCGTCGACCCGGAAGGTCTGATGATCTTCACCGGCAACGCCAACCCGCGGTTGGCGGCCGACGTCGCGCGCCACCTGTACATCAACCTCGGCAAGGCCAAGGTCGGCCAGTACTCCGACGGCGAGGTGATGGTCGAGATCCTGGAGAACGTGCGCGGCAAGGACGTCTTCGTCCTGCAACCCACCTGCGCGCCGACCAACGACCACCTGATGGAAGTGATGATCATGGTCGACGCGCTCAAGCGCGCGTCGGCCGGGCGGATCACCGCGGCGCTGCCCTACTACGGCTATGCCCGCCAGGACCGCCGGGTGCGCTCCACGCGCGTGGCGATCAGCGCGAAGGTGGTCGCCAACATGCTCGAGACCGCCGGCGTCGACCGCCTGCTGACGATGGACCTGCACGCCGAGCAGATCCAGGGCTTCTTCGACATCCCGGTCGACAACGTCTACGCGGCGCCGCTGCTGCTGGCAGACATGCACAAGCAGCAATTCGAGAACCTGCTGGTCGTGTCGCCCGACGTCGGCGGCGTGGTCCGGGCGCGCGCGCTCGCCAAGCGCCTCGACTCCGACCTGGCGATCATCGACAAGCGGCGGCCGAAGGCCAACGTCGCCGAGGTGATGAACATCATCGGCGACGTGTCGGGTCGCACCTGCGTGATCGTCGACGACATCGTCGACACCGCGAACACGCTGGTGAAGGCGGCGGTCGCGCTCAAGGAGCACGGCGCGCGGCGCGTGGTCGCCTACTGCACGCATGCGGTCCTCTCGGGCGGCGCGACCGCGCGCATCGCCGGCTCGGCGCTCGACGAGCTCGTGGTCACCGACACGATTCCGCTGTCGGCCGAGGCGGGGGCCTGCGATCGCATCCGCGTGCTGTCGTGCGCGCAGTTGCTCGCCGAGACGATCCTGCGCATCAACCGCGCCGATTCGGTCTCGTCGCTGTTCGTCGACTGATGCCTGTTTTGGTGCCGGCGGGCCTCGCGGCCGGCCGGCGTGTGTGGATGCCCCGAAGTTCTGGTCGCGGACCCGGGGCCTGATGAAAGGGAGAACGATGAAAGTCGTTGCCAAGACCCGCAATGAGCAGGGATCCGGTGCGAGCCGCCGCCTGCGCCGTACCGGCTTCGTGCCGGGAATCGTCTACGGCGGCAAGGGCGCCGCGACGCCGGTAGCCATCGAGCACAACCCGCTCTACCACGCGCTGCGCGTGGAGGCGTTCCACTCGTCGATCCTCGACATGGACATCGACGGAACGAAGGAGCGCGTGCTGCTGCGCGACGTGCAATGGCACGCGTACAAGCCGCAGGTGCTGCACATCGACTTCCAGCGAGTCGCCGCCGACGAGAAGATCACGGTGAAGGTGCCGCTGCACTTCGTGAACCAGGAGATCTCCCCGGCGGTCAAGCTGAGCGCGGGGATCATCGGCCACGTGGTGAACGACGTGGAGGTCAGCTGCCTTCCCGGCGACCTGCCCAGCTTCATCGAGGTCGACCTCGCGAACCTGGAAGCCGGAAAGCCGGTGCACTTGCGCGACATCGTCTTTCCGGCCGGCGTCGCACCGGTCGTGCCCGCGGGCGACAATCCGGTCATCGTGACGGTGACGGTCCCCGGCGCTGCCGAGGAAGAGCCGGCCGCCGCGCCGGCCGCAGCCGCTGCTCCCGCAGCTCCCGCCGCGAAGAAGTGACGCCGCCGCGGTCCGCCGCTGCGCACGAAGGCCCGGGTCTCCCCCGGGCCTTTTCTTTCGCGGGCGCGCGATGCTGAACCCCGACGCAGCCTCGGTCTGGAAGGCGCCGCGCTGGGCGCTCGCGGTGCTTCTGGCCGCGCTGGGCATGCTCGGCCCATTCTCGATCGACACCTACCTGCCGGCGTTCTCCGGCATCGCGCGAGCGCTCGACGCGACGCCGGTGCAGATGCAGCAGACGCTGTCGGCGTACCTGTTCGGCTTCGCGTTCATGAACCTGTTCCACGGCGCGCTCGCCGACAGCTACGGCAGGCGGCCCGTGGTCCTCTGGGGCGTCGGCGTGTTCGCGCTGGCCTCGGTCGGTTGCGCGCTCGCGCCCACGATCGGCTGGCTGGTGTTCTTTCGCGCGCTGCAGGGGCTGTCCACCGGCGCCGGCATCGTCGTCTCGCGCGCGGTCATCCGCGACCTGTTCCCGCCCGAGGAAGCGCAGCGGATGATGTCGCAGGTGACGATCTACTTCGGCGTCGCGCCGGCGGTCGCGCCGATGATCGGCGGGTGGCTGTTCGTGCACGTCGACTGGCACGGCATCTTCTGGCTGCTGGCGGCGATCGGCGTGCTGCTGTGGCTGGGGAACTGGAAGTTCCTGCCCGAGACGCTGCATCCCTCGCATCGCCAGCCGTTCGAGTTCACGCACCTGATGCGCGGCTACTCGCAGCTGCTTTCCGATCCGCGCTTCCTGCTGCTGGCGTTGGCGAGCGGGGTGCCGTTCAACGGCATGTTCCTCTACGTGCTGTCGGCGCCCGAGTTCCTCGGCACGCACCTGGGGCTCGCACCGACCGAGTTCTTCTGGTTCTTCCTGCTGACGATCAGCGGCATCATGGCCGGCGCCTGGGTCAGCGGCCGGCTGGCCGGGCGCATCGAGCCGCGTCGCCAGGTGCGTCACGGCTTCGTCGTGATGTTCACGGTGGCGACGCTGAACCTGTTGGCGAACCTGCTGTTCACGCCGCACGCGGGCTGGGCGCTGGTTCCGCTGGCGATCTTCGCGTTCGGCTGGGCGCTGAACGTGCCGGTGGTCACTCTGATGGTGCTCGACCTCTATCCGCACCGGCGCGGCATGGCTTCGTCGCTGCAGGCGGTGGTCGGCAGCGTCGCCAACGGCGTGGTCGCCGGCGTGATCGCGCCGCTCGTGATGCACTCGACCGTTGCGCTGGCGGCAACCTCGCTTGCGATGCTGTGCGTGGGGCTGGCCGCGTGGCTGCACCTGCGGCGCGTGGTCGCGCGTGGCGCTCAGCGCGCCAGGTAGCGTGCGATCACCTCGCCGCGGGTGTGCACGCCGAGCTTGGCGATGATGTTGGCCACGTGACGCTTGACGGTGTGCAGGCTGATGTCGAGCGAGAGCGCGATGCGCTTGTTGCTCGCGCCCTTGACGATCAGCGCCACCACCTCGCGCTCGCGGGCGGTCAATTCGTCGAGCGCGTCGGAGACGGCGCCGCCGGCCAGTGCCGGGCCGACCGGGCACGCCGCCGGGCGCAACGCGCTGCAGCGCTCGATGAGCGCCAGCCAGGCCGCGCGGCGCGGATGCGCGGCATCGATCCGGTCGGCCAGCGCAACCACCAGCTCGGGGCGCTCGAGCAGCAGGCGGCCGAACATGCCCGCCTCGAGCGCGTCGTCGAGCAGATCGGCGGCCATCGCCTGCGCCCGCTCGGCCTGCCCGCTGCGGACCAGCGCATCGACCGCGGCAACGCGCAGGTCGCCGCCGATCGCCAGCAGCGGATAGCGCCGCTGGGCCTCGACGATCTCGCACATCGACGCGGCAGCGCGCTGCCAGTCGCCCTCCTGGCCGAGCACCAGCGCCTCGACCCAGCGGCGCGCATCGGCCATGTAAGGCCACTCGGCGCCACGAAACGCGGTGAGCAGCCGCGCGTACGACTGGCGCAGCGCGGCGGCGTCGCCACCGCTCCAGTGCAGCCGCGCGATCAGGTAAAGGAAGGAGCCGACCCACGCGTTGCGCGTGCCGATGGTCATCGTCTGGCCGGTGCGGATCACTTCGTCGATCAGCTCGACCGCCTCGTCGACGCGGCCCGCGACCGACAGCAGGATCGCGCGCACCGTGCACAGGTCGACCATCAGCGCGCGGAACCCACGCCAGCGTTCGACGTCGACCCAGACCGATTCGACCAGGTCGCCGGCGCGCCCGACCTCGCCTTCCCACAACGCGGCCCAGGCCGCCAGCACGGTCGCGTGCGCGAATGACAGGCTGTCGGGACGCGCGTCGAGCGAGAGCACCAGCGCATGGAAGCGCCGGAACAGCTCGCCGAACGCGGGCGTGGCGACGAAGTGCGAACGGATGCGCTCGGACAGGCGCAGGCACAGCTCGGGCGACGCCAGGCGCTCGGCCAGCTCGATGGCCTTGCGCAGCGCCGCCGAGGCCTCGCCGGGACGGCCGGTGGCACTGAACAGCCAGGCCCGCTCGAGCGCGAGTTCGGCCTGCAGTTCGGGCTCCAGTCCGGCCTCGTCGATCCGCTCGAGCCGCTCGGCGGCCGCGCGCACGTCGCCGGCATAGCTGACCATGCGCGCGAGCAGCAGCAGGCTGCGTATCGCGTGCGCGCGATCGCCGGCCGCCTCGAAGCCCTGCCAGGCGAGTTCGAGACTCGCGCGGCCCTCGTCGAAGGCGCTGCGCTGCCATGCCAGCAAGCCGGCGATCCAGTGCGCCTGCACTTCGTCGCCGGCGCCCGCTGCGGTGAGCGAACGCAGCGCCTGGGTCACCGCCTCGGCATGGCCCTGCCGCAGCAGCGCCTCGGCGTGGCGGCCCAGCACCTCGAGCGCGCGGCGCGGCGCACCGGCTTCCGATGCGTGGCGCAGCGCCCGCAACGGCTCGTCGACGATCGAGGCCGCGCGCAGGTTCAGTTCCTGCCATGCCTGCGGCGCATCACGGCGCAGGCGGCCATTCAGGCAATCGCGGAACAGTTCGTGCAGCCGCGCCGTCGGCCGGGAAGGGTCGAGCACGGTGACGAACAGGCTGCGCTGGATCAGCTGCTCGATCATCGCCAGGCTGTCGATGCGCCCGCTCAATTGCGCGCAGCGCTCCGGATCGAGCTCGTCGAGCACGCAGCACACCGACAGGAAGGCCGACAGCTCCGGCGGAAGCTTGGCGAGCACCTCCTCGGCCAGGTAGTCGAACACCTGCCGGTCGCCCGGCACCAGGCTCTCGGCCGGCGCGGCCGCCTCGTCACGGTAGCCGGCGGCCAGCAGCCGCAGCCCGGCGATCCAGCCCTGCGAGCGCCGGATCCAGGCCTGCGCCAGCGGCCCGCCAGACGCCTCGCCGAGCCGCGCGAGGAACGCCGCCGCCTCGTCGGTCGAAAAGCGCAGCCGCGACTGCGGGAACTCGGCCAGCAGGCCCGCGGCGCGGCGTCGCGCCAGCGGCAGGCGCGGCGGTTCGCGCGAGGCCATCACGCAGGTGACGTGCTCGGGCAGCAGGCCGAGGAAGTGATCGAGCCAGGCCCAGGTGAGCGCGTCGTCGATCACGTGCAGGTCGTCCCAGACCCAGACGAAACGCCCCGCCTCGCATTCGGCCAGCCAGTCGGCGACCTCGGCGGCGGCCGCGCGCGCGCCTGCCTCGCCGGAGGCCACGATGCGGGTCAGCGTGTCGGCGTCGAGCGGCTCGGCGTGGTGCGGCAGTGCGTTGATCGAATCGACCAGCACGCGGAACAGCCGGGCCGGCGCGCGATCGAGGCGATCGACCGCGATCCAGGACACCGCCCAGTCGGCGGGTGCCCGGGCGAGCGCCTGCGCCAGTGCGGTGGTCTTGCCGAATCCGGCGCCCGCAACGACCAGCACCAGGCGCGTTTCGGCGATCGCCTCGAGCAGCGCGTGCGACAGCGGCTCGCGCTCGAGCAGCCGGGGCCGCAGCGACGGCACGACGAAGCGGTTGTTCGGCGCACGCCGCGGCGCCGTGAACGGTGCGTGGGCGGTGTGCGCCCGCGTTCGACCTTCGGTCGACGGCAAGCTCGTTCCCCAGAAGTCGTCCGGACCGGACGGGCCCGCGCGCACGCCGACCCGGATCGTCGATGATAGCGGATCGAATCGCCGACGTGGATTCCACTACACTTGCGCCCGGCGGCCTCCGGACGGTTTCCGGCGGCGCAACATCGGCTCGCGAGATGAACGGCATCCGACTCGTCGTCGGCCTGGGGAACCCGGGCCCTGAACACCAGCTCGACCGGCACAACGCCGGGTTCTGGTTCGTCGACGCGCTCGCGCGCGAGCACGGCGCGCAGCTGGCACGCGAAGGCAAGTTCCACGGCGACGTAGGCCGCGCGCGCATCGCCGGCGCATCGGTGTTCCTGCTCGAACCGGCCACCTGGATGAACCGCTCCGGGCAGGCGGTGGTGGCGATGGCGCACTTCTACCGCATCACGCCCGACGAGATCCTGGTGGTCCACGACGAACTCGACCTGCCTCCGGGCCAGGCGAAGCTGAAGAAGGGCGGCGGGCACGCCGGCCACAACGGACTGAAGGACATCCAGGCGCGCCTCGGCAGCGCCGACTTCTGGCGCCTGCGCATCGGCATCGGCCATCCGCGCGAACTGCAGCCGGCCCAGCAGGTGGTCGACTTCGTGCTGAACCGGCCCACCCGCGAACAGCAGCAGGCGATCGACGAAGCGATCGGTCGCGCACTCGACTGCCTGCCCGAACTCGTCGCGGGCGAGGCCGCGATCGCCACGATGAAGCTGCACACCCGCCACTGACACGACGCCATGCCCGCACGAATCGTCACCCGCCGCTCGGCCATCCACGGCAACGGCATGTTCGCCGCCGCCGACATCCCGGCCGGCACGCGGCTGATCCAGTACAAGGGGAAGCTGCTGACCCACGCCGAGAGCGACGAGCTCTATGGCGACGGCGCCGACACCGGGCACACCTTTCTCTTCTCGCTGAACGACGACTACGTGATCGACGCCAACCAGCAGGGAAACAGTGCGCGCTGGATCAACCACGGCTGCGCGCCGAACTGCGAGGCGGTGATCGACGAGGACGACGGAGGCGACCCGCGCCGCGACCGCGTGTTCATCGAGTCGATCCGCGACATCGCCAAGGGCGAGGAACTCACCTACAACTACGGAATCGTGCTCGGCGTGCCGCACACGCGCGAGATGAAACGGATCTGGGCGTGCCGCTGCGGCGCGCCGCAATGCACCGGCACGATGCTGCAGCCGAAGCGCGGCCGGCGCCTGTAGTCAGGCCTTTCGCCGCGCCGGCAGGCTGCGCTCGGCCACCAGTTCGACGACGCCGTCGGACTCCTGCTGCTCGAGGCGCACGGTGAAGCCCCACAGGTACGAGAGGTGCTCGAGCACCGCCTCGCACGAGGTCTCGGCGAGCGGCCGGCGGTCGCGCACGAAATGGCGCAGCGTGAGCGAGCGGTCGCCGTGCAGGTCGACGTTCCAGACCTGGATGTCGGGCTCGCGGCTTCCGAGCTCGTACTGCGCGGAAAGCAGCCGGCGCAGTTCGCGGTAGCCGCGCTCGTCGTGGATCGCGTCGATCTTCAGCTTCTCCTGG
>MEEC01000129.1 GCA_001724315.1 Lautropia sp. SCN 70-15
TGTCGAGCACGGCCCGCACGCCGCTCGCGTCCAGCTCGGCCTTGGACAGGCCGTCGCGATAGCCGGTGTAGAGCAGGGCGGGCAGCCCGGGGCGCAACGCGGCGGCCAGACTGGCGAGCTCGGCGCCGGTCAGCCGCGGCATGGTCTGGTCGGCCAGCAGCAGGTCGAAACGCTCGCCATCGGACTCCACCCGCCGCCTGGCTTCGAGCGGGTCGGCCAGCGCGGTCACTTCCAGTCCCCAGTTCTCCAGCAGCTCGCGCATGAATCCGAGTACCGAGGTCTCGTCGTCGACCAGCAGCACGCGCCCCGAAAGCGGCGTGCGCGCGCCGGGCCGGCTGGCCGGGGCGGCGCTGCGTGGCGCGGTGCCGTCGATCGCGGGGTCGAGCGGCGGCAGGAGGATCCGGAAGCTGGCGCCGCGTCCTGGCTCGGTCTCCACCACGATGTGGCCGTGGTGCTCGTGCACGATTCCGTGCACGGTGGCCAGGCCCATGCCGCTGCCCTTGCCGATCTCCTTGGTGCTGAAGAAGGGTTCGAACATCCGGTCGAGCACGTCGCCGTCGATGCCGGGACCGTCGTCGGCGACCGTGAGCGCCACGAAGTCGCCCTGCACTGCCTGCCGGCATGAGGTGCACACCCCCTGGTAGCCGCGCAGCAGGCCGCTCGAGAGCCTGATCGTGCCGTTGGCGTGGATCGCGTCGCGCGCGTTGATGCACAGGTTCAGCAGCACCTGCTCGAGCTGCACCGGGTCGATCAGCACCGCCGGAAGCCGGTCGGCGAGCTCGGTCTCCATCTCCACCGTGGACGGGAACGAGGCGCGCAGCAGCCTGGCCGCCTCGCGGACCGCGGCGCCCAGCGCCAGCGGCCGGGGTTCGCCCCGCTGGCCGCGGCTGAAGGTCAGCATCTGGCGGATCAGGTCGCGGGCCCGCTCGCAGGACAGGTGCGCCTGCTGCAGGTAGTGCTCCAGGCGCGAGTCCGCGTGCAGGTTCTGCCGCTCGATGGCCAGCACCACATAGCCCATGATCGACGCGAGCAGGTTGTTGAAGTCGTGCGCGATGCCGCCCGTGAGGTGCCCGATCGCCTCCATCTTCTGCGCCTGCCGAAGTTGCACCTCGAGCTGGGCGCGCCGGTTCTCCTCGAGCTTGCGCTCGGTGACGTCGCGCACGATCGCCAGCACGTGCGGTTCGTTGCGGTACTGCATCGGCACCGCGTGCACCTCGATGTCGAAGGACGTGCCGTCGCGCTTGCAGGCGATCGACTCGCCGCTCACCGGCTCGCCGGCGAGCGCGGCGCGGACCATGCGCTGGCAGTGGTGGCGCCGTTCCTGGGGCACGAACTCGGCGCAGTCGCGCCCGATCAGCTCCTGCGGCGTGAAGCCGTGCATGCCCGCGAAGGCCTCGTTCACGTCGACCACCTTCCCCGAGGAGTTCCACAACAGCATGCCGTCGACCGACGCGTTGAAGATCGACCGGTACTGCTCCTCGCTCGCGCGCAGGGCCTCTTCCGCGCGGCGCCGCTCGATCTCGTCGGCCGCGCGGCCGGCGAAGATCTTCAGCACCGACTCGACCAGCGACTCGTCCTCGATCGGCGAGCGCGAGAGCACTGCGATCACGCCGAGCAGGCGGCCGTCGTCGCCGCGCAGCGGATAGCCGGCGTAGCCCTCGAAGCCGGCCGGTCCCAGCGTCTTTTCCTCGGGGAATGCCTCGCGGACCTTGGAGCGGTAGCACTTGAAGCCGTCGAGCACGGTGCGGCAGGGCGTGGTGCTCAGCAGGAAACTCTCGTTCTCCTTGTAGACGCCGTCGCCGAAGCGGCCGATCGTGCGCACCACGCGTTCCTCGCCCTCGCCTTCGATCACGCCGATCAGCGCCAGGTCGACCTTCAGGATCGTGGCCAGGTAGCGGGTGAGCGCGGGCACGAGGTCCTCGCCGTCGGCCCGCAGCAGCGGAAACTTCAGCGTGAGGTAGGCGCGGCGCTCTCCGCCGATGACGCCGTGCTCCTCGAAGTCCATCGGACGGCGTTCGGCCAGCACCACCGTGTCGTTGCGCCGGCATTCCTCGGCCATCTCCCGGGGCAGGACCTCGATGTCGCGCCGGCCGATCAGCTCGTGGAGGGGACGGCCGGCCAGCGCGGCGAACTGCCGGTTGGCGAAGAGGTAGCGGCCCTCGGTGTCCTTGGCGAACACGATCGCGGCGGTGCCGGCCAGGGCCTGCTGCATCCGCGACCACTCGACGCCACGAAAGGCCGTCATGTCGCGCAGCCGGGCGCGCACCGGCAGCTGGCGGCCACTACGACTGGGTCTGGACCGCCGACATTGCCCTGGCGCTGGTCGCGGTGGCGCTGCACCTGCCGCTGGAGGAGACCGGCCACCACGGCGCGCGGCCCTACACCAGCAGCGCCTGCACCGTCCAGAAGTAGATCAGCAGGCTCAGCAGGTCCTGGATGATCGTGGCGATCGGCCCGCTGCCGAAGGCGGGGTCGCGACCGCTGAGGGCCAGCAGCCAGGGCAGGGCGAAGCCGATCGTGGTGGCGCAGGCGCTTGCCGCCAGGAGCGCGATGGCAACGGCCAGCGCGAGCTGGGCGTCGCCGAACCACCACCAGATCGGCGCGAGCGCCAGCAGCGCCAGCGTGACGCCGATCAGCAGGCCGGTGCGCAGCTCGCCCGCGAGCAGGTGGCGCAGCGGCTGGCGGCTCAGCGACAGCCCGCGCACCGCGATCGCCTCGCTCTGGGTGCCGACCGCATCGGCAAGGTAGACGATGCCGGGCACGAAGAAGGCGATCGCGACCCGCGACTGCAGCGTCTCCTCGAAACCGGCCACGATGAAGGTGGCGGCCATGCTGCCGAGCAGGCCCACCAGCAGCCAGGGCAGCCGGTCGCGGGCCCGGCGGGTGGGCGGCGCCTCGATGGCCTCGCGCGCGCGGGTGTCCTCGAGGCCGATGCCGGCGAATCGGTGCAGGTCCTCGACGTGCTCCCGGCGCAGCACCTCGAGCAGCGCCTGCGGCGGCACCACGCCGGCGAAGTGACCTCGCTCGTCGAGTACCGCCACCGAGCTCAGGCCGTGGTGCAGGGCCAGCGACGCGATGTGTTCCTGATCCATGCCCATCTCGACGGCCGGGACCGGCGCGATCGCGATCTCGGCCAGCGACCGTGCGCCGTCGGCCGCGAGCAGGCGTGGCAGGGGCACGGCGCCGACCAGCCTTCGATCGCTGTCGACCAGCCAGACCGCCTCGGCCGAATCCAGGATCAGGTCACCGGCGGCGAGCCGAGCCCGGGTCTGCGAGACCGTGTCTCCGGGGTGGGCGCGAAGCACGCGCACCACCAGGTGATCGCCCGCGCTGTCCCGCCCGGCGGCGCCGACGTCAGGCCGCCCGGCGCCGCCTTCAGGGGGGCTCGCGTAAAATCGAGGGCTTTCATGGCCCCCGACCTTCTTGTCGGCCTTCTTCTCGTCGGCCTTCTCTCAGGACATCCGCGGCATGGTTCGCACCCGATTCGCTCCCAGTCCCACCGGTTTCCTGCACATCGGCGGCGCGCGTACCGCGCTGTTCGCGTGGGCCTACGCGCGCCATCATGGCGGCACCTTCATCCTGCGCATCGAGGATACCGATGTCGAGCGGTCCACGCCCGAGGCCACGCAGGCGATCCTCGACGGCATGCGCTGGCTGGGGCTGGATCCCGACGAGGGGCCGTTCTACCAGATGCAGCGGATGGACCGCTATCGCGAGGTGATCGCGAAGATGCTGGTCGAGGGCACCGCCTACCACTGCTGGTGCACGAAGGAAGAGCTCGAGAGCATGCGCGCCGAGCAGGAGGCGCTCGGCATGAAGCCGCGCTACGACGGCCGCTGGCGCCCCGAGCCCGGCAAGGCGCTGCCGCCGCCCCCCGAGGGCGTGAAACCGGTGGTGCGCTTCCGCAACCCGCTCGATGGCGGCACCGCGTGGAACGACATCGTCAAGGGCCCGATCGCCTTCGACAATGCCGAGCTCGACGACCTGATCATCGCGCGCTCCGACGGCACGCCCACCTACAACTTCTGCGTGGTGGTCGACGACTGGGACATGCGGATCACCCACGTGATCCGCGGCGACGACCACGTGAACAACACGCCGCGCCAGATCAACATCCTGCGCGCGCTGGGCGCGCCGGTGCCCGAGTACGGCCACCTGCCGATGATCCACGGCCCCGACGGGCAGAAGCTCTCCAAGCGGCACGGCGCGGTCTCGGTCATGCAGTACGACGAGGACGGCTACCTGCCCGAGGCGATCGTCAACTACCTGGCGCGGCTCGGCTGGAGCCACGGCGACGACGAGGTCTTCTCGCGCGAGCAGTTCGTGCAGTGGTTCGACGGCCAGCACATCAGCCGCTCGCCGTCGCGCTTCGACTTCGACAAGCTGAGCTGGCTCAACAACCACTACCTGAAGCAGGCCGCCGACGCGGAACTGGCCCGGATGGTGGCGCCGCGCCTGGAGCGCGCCGGCGTGAGCCTGGCCGGGGAGGGGCCCGACCTGGCGGTCGTCTGCGGGCTGCTGAAGGAGCGGGCGCAGACGCTGAACGAGCTGGCCGACCTGGCCCACATGTTCTACGGCGACCACGACCCGAATGCGATCGCGCCTGCCGATCGCGACAAGCACCTGACCGCCCCGGCGCGCGAGGCGGTGGCCGGGTTCTCGCAGCGGCTGGCCGCGCTGGGGGCGAGCGACTGGACCGCGGCCGGCATTTCGGCTGCCCTCAAGGACACGCTCGCCGCGCAGGGCCTGAAGATGCCGCAACTGGCGATCCCCGTGCGGCTGCTCGTCTTCGGCGTCGCGCAGACGCCCTCGGTCGACGCGATGCTGGCAGCCACGCCGAAAGCCTGGGTGCTGGCGCGGCTCGCGCGCTGGCCGGGTTGAGCCCCGCGGCGCTCGCGCGGCCCGGTTCCTCACGCAACCTCTTCGGGACTCCCCTCGCATGTCAGGCAACTCCTTCGGCCACCTGTTCCGGGTCACCACCTTCGGCGAGTCGCACGGGCCGGCGATCGGCTGCATCGTCGACGGTTGCCCGCCCGGGCTGGCACTCGCCGAGACCGACATCCAGGTCGAACTCGACCGCAGGCGGCCCGGCACCTCGCGCCACGTCACCCAGCGCCAGGAGCCGGACCAGGTCGAGATACTGTCCGGGGTCTACCAGGGCCGCACCACCGGCACGCCGATCTCGCTGCTGATCCGCAACCAGGACGCGCGCAGCAAGGACTACGGCAACATCGCCCAGACCTTCCGCCCGGGGCATGCCGACTACACCTACTGGCACAAGTACGGCATCCGCGACCCGCGCGGCGGCGGGCGCTCGTCGGCGCGGCTGACCGCCCCGGTGGTGGCTGCCGCGGCCATCGCCCGCAAGTGGCTGGCCGAGCGCTACGGCACCGCCATTCGCGGCTGGATGTCGCAGCTCGGCCCGATCGCGATCCCGTTCACCGACTGGAAGCACGTGGCCGAGAATCCGTTCTTCGCGCCGGACGCCGGCATCGTGCCGCGGCTCGAGCAGTACATGGACGAGCTGCGCCGCGATGGCGACTCGGTGGGCGCGCGGATCGAGGTGGTGGCCGAGAACGTGCCGGTGGGCCTGGGCGCGCCGCTGTTCGACAAGCTCGACGCCGACATCGCCTACGCGATGATGGGCATCAACGCGGTCAAGGGGGTGGAGATCGGCGCCGGTTTCGCGGCGGTCGCCCAGCGCGGCAGCGAGCACGGCGACGAGCTCACGCCCGAGGGTTTCCTCTCCAACCACGCCGGCGGCGTGCTGGGCGGCATCTCCACCGGCCAGCCCGTCCGGGTGTCGATCGCGATCAAGCCGACTTCCAGCATCCGCACGCCTCGCCAGTCCATAGACGTGGAGGGCCGGCCCACCCAGGTCGAGACCTTCGGCCGGCACGACCCCTGCGTGGGCATCCGCGCCACGCCGATCGCCGAGGCCATGCTGGCGCTGGTGCTGGCCGACCACGCGCTGCGCGATCGCGCGCAGAACGCCGGCGTCACGGTGCCCA
The DNA here is from genome assembly GCA_001724315.1 of Lautropia sp. SCN 70-15. Lineage (GTDB taxonomy): Bacteria > Pseudomonadota > Gammaproteobacteria > Burkholderiales > Burkholderiaceae_E > Zeimonas. Next base: position 6,012 of record MEEC01000129.1, read on the forward strand.
CGCCGCGGATCGCCGGTCCGGATCCGCGTCGCTGAGGGCGCCGATGCCCCGATTCACCCGCGTGCGCTGACCCCGGGCCCGACATGCCGCGGGCTGCCGGCCATGCCGCGGGGATCGGCGGCCTCTATTTCGCCTACTTCGCCTATGTGGGGCTGTTCTCGCCCTACTTGTCGCTGTACCTGGCCGGCATCGGCATGACGATCGCCCAGATCGGGCTGCTGATGGCTGTGCCGCAGGTGCTGCGGATCGTCGGCCCGCCGTTCTGGGGCTGGCTGGCCGATCGCGGCGGGAGTGGTGCGGGACTGCTGCGGATCAGTTCGGCGCTGGCCTGCGCCTCGGCGCTGGCGCTCGCGCTGAGCGGCTGGGCAGGCTGGCCGGGTGGCGCCGCCCTGGCGGCGGCCCCGGGGCTGCGGTTCGGAGTCCTGTTCGCGGTGCTGGCGGCGCTCTTCTTCTTCACCGCGGCCCAGATGCCGATCGCCGAAACCATGGCGATGCGGGCGGTCGGCGGCGACACCGGCCGCTACGGACGGCTCCGGGTCTGGGGCTCGGTGGGCTTCATCGTCGGCGTGGTCGGCATCGGGCCGGTGCTCGATCGCCATGGCGTGTCGGGCCTGCCCTGGTGGGTGGCCGGGCTGCTGGCGCTGTTGACCCTCGTCGCGCTTCGTCTGCCGGCAGTGGCGGCAGCGCCGCGTGCGCGGGCCTCGGTCTCGATCGGCCAGCGCCTGGCCGAGCCGCGGGTGCGGGCCTTCTTCCTGTCCGCGTTCCTGATGCTGTTCGCGCACGCCGCGCTCTACGCCTTCTTCTCGCTCTACCTGGCCGCGCGGGGCTACAGCAAGACCGCGATCGGGCTGGTCTGGGCGCTGGGGGTGCTGGCCGAGATCGCCGTCTTCTGGCTGCAGCGCGGCCTGTTCCAGCGCTTCGGCGCCTTGCCGCTGTTGCGCGCCAGCCTGGCGGTCGCGGCGCTGCGTTTCCTGCTCATCGGCGCTTCGGCCGGCTGGCTGCCGGCCATCCTGCTGGCGCAACTGGCGCACGCGGTGACCTTCGGGATCCATCACAGCGCTACCATCGCCACACTGCAGGAATGGTTCGAGCCGCCCCAACACGCGCGCGCCCAGGCACTCTACGTGATGATCGGCTACGGACTGGGCGGCTCGGCGGGCGTGCTGGTGGCCAGCTGGGTCTGGACCGCGGTGTCTCCGGACGCTACCTTCCTGGTGGCCGGGCTTGCGGCCGGACTGGGCTGGCTGACGCTGCGCCGGGCCGTCCCGTCCGGGGCGCCCGATGGCCGGGCGAGAAACGAGGACCGAACGGAGGAAACGCCAGGATGAAGCCTTCAAATCGAGTCTTGACGGACGGCCGGGTCGCCGAT
>MEEC01000130.1 GCA_001724315.1 Lautropia sp. SCN 70-15
TTAGAATCCCTGCTCCGCGAACCCGCCCACCAGGAGCCCTGAGCATGGATTGCACGGTCAGATGGACCGGCCCGAGCGGCATGACCTTCGTTGCCGAGACCGGCAGCGGCCACGCAGTGGTGATCGACGGCGCGCCCGAGGGCGGCGGCCGCAACCTCGGGCCGCGCCCGATGGAGCTGGTGCTGGCGGGCACCGGCGGCTGCACCGCCTACGACGTGGTGCTGATCCTGCGCAAGAGCGGCCAGGACATCCGGGGCTGCGACGTGCAGCTGCGCTCGGAGCGCGCCGACACCGACCCCAAGGTGTTCACCCGGATCCACTTCCACTTCGTGGTGCGCGGCCGCAACCTGAAGCCCAACCTGGTCGAGCGGGCCATCAAGCTTTCGCACGACAAGTACTGCTCGGCCACGGCCATGATCGCCAGGACCGCGGAGATCACGATCGACTGGGAAATCGTCGAGGACTGAGTAACCGCCAGCCGGGGGCGTCGCGCCGCCGGCTGCCCATCGCTTATATGTAGTGCGCGGTGCCGGTCATCACCTTCGCCGCCAGCCGCATCGCGACCCGCACCGGGAAGGGCAACTCGGCGCCGCCCAGCCGCATCGCCTCTTCGGCGTGGCGCACCTCGTCTTCCTTCATCTGGTCGACGATCGCCCGCGAGCGCCTGTCGTCCGCGGGCAAGCGATCCATGTGACCAGCCAGGTGCTCCTCGACCTGCCTCTCGGTTTCGGCCATGAAACCCAGGCTGATCCGATCGCCGGCGCGGCCGGCCAGGGCGCCCAGCGCGAAGGCGCCTGCGTACCAGAACGGATTCAGCAAGGAAGGACGCGCCCCGAGTTCGTCGAGCCGCTGACGGGTCCAGGCGAGGTGGTCGCCCTCTTCGCCCGCGGCCAGGCGGAACTGCCGCGCCAGCTCCGGATCGCGGGCGGTGGCCGCCTGCCCTTCGTAGAGTGCCTGGGCGCACACCTCGCCCACATGATCCACGCGCATCAAGGCCGCGGACAGGCGGCGGTCGGCCGGATCGGCCGGGCCGTCGTCGGCGACGGCCGAAGCCGGGTTAGGCCGCGTGGCTGGAATCGCGTCGGCCAGCGTGGCCAGGGCTCGCCCCAGACCGGCGAGCGAGCGGTCCAGCGCCGATTCGCGGCGAAAGCCTGTCGATGCGTTCACGGTCATGGCAGCCCCGATGTGTTGCGCAATAGCGACATCATACCCCCGACCGCCCAGGCGGCGCATCGAACGGAAGGACTCGGTCACCAGATTGAAATGTGACAAACATAAGTTGGAGCCCGGACCCGGCCATCGATTGCCGGGTCTCGTTTCATTTCCTCCAGGAGCTCCAGATGAAGAAATCCCTCCTCGCGCTGGCCGTCCTCGGCGCTTTCGCCGGCACCGTTTCGGCGCAGACCAACGTGACCCTGTACGGCATCGCCGATGTCGGCATCGGCATGGCCGACATCGACCAGCCGGGCTCCGACAACACGGTGAACGTGTTCTCCGGCGTGCAGTCGAGCAGCCGCTTCGGCGTGCGCGGCTCGGAAGACCTGGGCGGCGGCCTGAAGGCCACCTTCAACATCGAGACCGGCGTGAACTGGGACACCGGCGCCGCCAGCAGCAACTCGCAGTTCTGGGGCCGCCGCGCGGTCGTGGGCCTGGCCGGCGGCTTCGGCGAAGTGCGCCTGGGCCGCGACTACACGCCGGGCTATTCGGCGATCGGCACCACCGACGTGATGGGCCTGGGCCTGTTCGGCAACTGGCTCGACTTCGGCAGCAACGGCGGCATCACCAGCCGCGCCAGCAACGGTCTGCACTACACCAGCCCGAACTGGGGCGGCTTCACGCTGCGCGCGATGTACGCGACCGGCGAGGCCAACGGCGTGACCGCGCCCAAGGGCGACGGCGACATGGTCGGCCTGTCCGGCGTCTACTCGGGCGGCCCGCTGACCGTGCAGGCCTACTACCAGACCAGCGAGTTCGACAACGGCGCCGGCGGCACCGCCAACGCCGACGAGTACGGCATCGGCGCGCAGTACCGGTTTGGGGCCTTCCGCGTGGCGCTCAACTACGGGATGGCCGACACCGAGGTGCCGGCCGGCGGCAGCATCGAGCACGAGGCCCTCGGTCTGGGCCTGGGCATGAAGCTCGGCAAGGGCGAGGTGCTGTTCAACTACATCCAGCAGGAAGTCGACCTGGCCGGGAGCCCCGAGGCCAAGTCCTTCGGCATCGCCTACGTGCACCCGCTGTCCAAGCGCACCAACCTGTACGCCACCTACGGCCAGCTGAAGAACGAGAACGGCGCCGACTTCGCGCTGCGCGCGGCCGGTTTCGGCGTGGGCGGCGCGGCGAACACCGACCCGCAGGCCTTCGCGGTCGGCATCCGGCACCGGTTCTGATCGGCCGGACCCCACGCCACGTCTCCACCGCACCCCCGCCCCGGGCCCAAGCCTTTGTTGCACCCCCGCAACGGATTTCCGTGAATCCTGCCGCCCGCACCCCCGGTTTCTTTGCCTGCCCCGGGAATTTGGCGAGAATAGATTCCAACTTCTGTCCGGGGGTGGCCTTTGGCCTGTCCGGGGGGGTGCGGCGGCGTGGAGGCCGTCGATTTCCAGAAACCTAGGAGATTGATCAATGAAGAAATCCCTGCTTGCGCTGGCCGTGCTGGGCGCATTTGCCGGTGCTGCCGCTGCGCAGACCAACGTCACCATGTACGGTATCGCTGATGCCGGTATCGGTATGGCCGATTCCGACACCCCGAGCGATTCCGCGGTCACCGTGTTCTCGGGCGTCCAGTCGACCAGCCGCTTCGGCGTGCGTGGGTCGGAAGATCTGGGCGGTGGCCTGAAAGCCACGTTCAACATCGAAGCCGGCGTTAACTGGGACACCGGCCGCAGCGATGAGAGCGCCACCACCGGCTTCTGGCAGCGTCGCGCTGTCGTGGGTCTGGCCAGCAGCTGGGGTGAAGTCCGCCTCGGCCGCGACTACACCCCGGGCTTCATTGCGGGTGGTGTCGGTGACGTGATGGGCTACGGCCTGTTCGGCAACTGGCTGACCTTCACGGCGCCGAACGCCAACCCCGGTCCGTATGGCGTTACCACCCGCGCCAGCAACGGCCTGCACTACACCGGCTCGTTCGGCGGCCTGACGGTCCGCGCGATGTACGCCACGGGCGAGGACTACTCGGGCAACAACGCCGGCGACATGTACGGCCTGTCCGGCGTCTACGCCGCCGGCCCGCTGAGCTCTGCCGCCTACTGGCAGCAGACTGATCTGGGTGCCGGTCTTGGCGATTCGCAGCAGTACGGCATCGGCGGTCAGTACAGCTTCGGCGCCTTCCGCGTCGGCCTGAACTACGGTGTCGCCGATCCGGACAACGCTCCCGAGCACACCGGTATCGGCGTCGGCGTCGGCGTGAAGGTCGGCTCGGGCGAGATCCTGGCGCAGTACATCCAGCAGGAGCTCGACATTGCCGGCGGTGCCGATCCGTCGGGTAAATCGTTCGGTATCGCCTATGTTCACCCGCTGTCCAAGCGTACCAACCTGTACGCCTCCTACGGCCAGCTGAAGAACGAAGACGGCGGCGCGTTCAACATTCGCTACTCGCAGTCCGCGGTCCAGGCTGCCGGTGCGAACGCCGACCCGAAGGCCTTCGCGGTCGGTATCCGCCACATGTTCTAAGTCGAAGCCGGCCTCGGCCGGTTGCCACCGCCTCCGGGCGGTGGTCGACGCAGGACAGGAGCGCCGGGGAAACCCGGCGCTTTTTTTTTCGCCTGTCCGATTCTGAGAAAATCGAAGGTTCTCCTCCATACCAAAAAGGAAACCCTCGAATGACCTCATCCGTTTCCCGTCGCCGCTTCACGCTGGGCGCCGCCGCCGCGACCGGCGCCGCAGTACTGCCGGCGTCGCTGCCCGCCTTCGCCCAGCAGGACTATCCCAACAAGGCGATCCGCTTCGTCGTACCCTTCCCGGCCGGCGGCACCACCGACATCGTGGGCCGCGTGGTGGCCGCCGAGCTGAACAAGGCCTGGAACGTTCCGACTGTGGTCGACAACCGCGCGGGCGCAGGCGGCAACATCGGCTCGGAACTGGTCGCCAAGGCGGCGCCGGACGGCTACACGCTGCTGGTGTGCACCGTGGGCACGCACGGCATCAACACTTCGCTGTACAGCAAGATGTCCTTCGATCCGGTGAAGGACTTCGCGCCGGTAACGCTGGCCGCCGAGGTGCCCAACGTGGTCGTGGTCCACCCGTCGGTGAAGGCGAACACCATCAAGGAACTGATCGCGCTGCTCAAGGCCAACCCGGGCAAGATGAACTACGCCTCGTCGGGCAACGGCACCTCGATCCACCTATCGGCGGAGCTGTTCAAGTCGATGACCGGCACCTTCATGACCCACATCCCCTATCGCGGCAGCGCGCCTGCGGTGGCGGACCTGCTGGCCGGCCAGGTCGAGCTGATGTTCGACAACCTGCCCTCGGCCATGCCTCACATCCGCTCGGGCAAGCTGCGTGCCCTGGCGGTGACCAGCGCCAAGCGCGCGCCCGCGCTGCCCGACGTGCCCACGATCGCCGAGGCCGGCGTGCCGGGTTACGAGGCCAGCTCCTGGTTCGGCATCGTGGCGCCGGCCGGCACGCCCAGGCCCATCGTGGACAAGCTGCAGCAGCAGATCGCGAAGTCGTTGGCCCAGCCCGACGTGCGCGAGAAGCTGCTCGGCCAGGGCGCGAACCCGGTGGGCAACACGCCCGAGGAGTTCGCCAAGTACATCCCGGCCGAGATCGCCAAGTGGGCCAAGGTCGTGAAAGCCTCGGGCGCCAAGGTCGACTGACGACGCGTGAACAAATGTGCTGCGCGGCTCGATCTCGCGCCATGACACCACGGGCACTGGTCGCGGCGCTCGTGCTGCTGGCGAGCGCCGGCGGCTGCGCCACCCTCGACACCTGGCAGCGGGAGACCATCTTCCAGGTGGGGCAGGCGCAGACCCGCTGGTACAGCGAGGCGCCGGAGGGCACCGAGCGCTTCGACATCGTGCTGGCCAACGGCGACCGCGTGCACGCCTGGTACCTGCCGGCTCCTGCGACCCCGCATTCGGCGCCGAACGAGGCGCCGACCGCACTCTACCTGCACGGCTCGCGCTGGAACCTGCACAACAGCGTGTTCCGCCTGCGCCGCTGGCACGAGCTCGGCTTCAACATGCTGGCGATCGACTACCGCGGCTTCGGCGACAGCACGCCGATGCTGCCTTCCGAAGACAGCGCCTTCGAGGACGTGCTGGCCGCCTTCGAGGAACTGAAGCGCCGGCAGCCCGACCCGGCGAAGCGCTTCGTCTACGGTCACAGCCTGGGCGGGGCGCTGGCGATCCGGCTGGCCGCCGAGATCGAGGCGGAGCACGCGCTGGCCGGCGTGGTCGTGGAGTCGAGCTTCACCAACATCGCCGACCTGGCCGCCGGCACCCGATGGGGCTGGCTGCCCGGCCTGCGCTGGCTGGTCACGCAGCGCTTCGACTCGCTGGCCCGCGTCGAGACGGTGGACGAGCCGCTGCTCTTCATCCACGGCACCGCCGACCGCGTGGTGCCGCACGAAATGAGCGACCGGCTGCACGCCGCGGCCAGCGGCGTGCGCGGCGGTCTCAGGGAACTGCTGAAGATAGAGGGCGCCTCGCACTCGGGCGTGAGCCGCGCCGGCGGCGAGACCTATGGGCAGCGGGTGCGCGGGTTCGTGGAGGCGGCGGGGGAATTGGCAAAGGGCAAGGGCTTGCAGGACGGTTTAATTCGTCTACCATAACGGTAACCCCCCGGCTCCAACACGGCGTTTCTACCCCCGATTCCTGCCACCCGGGCCTCGAACCATGGAAACCGAGCTCTTCATCAAGAAGATTCCTCGCGAGATCAAGGAGTTGATCGGGCGCGAGGCGCGCAACCATCGGCGCTCGGTGAACCAGGAGGCGATCGTGCTGCTGGAGGAAGCGCTAGCTCAGCGCGCCATGGCGGCAAGAGGGCAACGCCATGAAGTTCGGGACATTCTCGCGCGCTACGCTGCAGCCACCCGCGAGAGCCCGCGAAGCGCCGACGACATCATCGAATACGACGAGTCCGGGCTACCAAAATGACGTCCGTCACGCGCCTGCCGGCGGCAGTCGTGGACACCTCGGCGATCTTCTGCATCTTCGAGCAGGAAGCCTCGGGACCGGCCTTTCTCGATGCCCTGGAGCGTTGCGACCGCCTCTTCCTGAGCGCGGGAACCCTGGCCGAACTGTCCATTCTCGTGATCGCCAGGGCGGGGCCCGACGGTGCCTCGGCGCTCGACGACTTCCTTGCGAATTTCGAAATCGAGGTCGTCCCGGTCGATGCAACGAGCGTCCGGGACCATTTCCGCGATGGATTCATCCGGTACGGCAAGGGCACTGGCCATCCCGCCAGGCTGAACTATGGCGACCTCTTCGCCTACGCGTTGGCGGCCGACCTGAACCTGCCCCTGCTGTTCCAGGGCGGTGACTTCTCCCGCACCGGCATCATCAACGCAATGGCCGCGCTGGGCTTCACGCTCGGCGCCAAGGGCGAAACCAGCCCCTGAACGGCGGGCACCCGGCCTCTCGGCCAGGGTGCCCAACCGACCAGCGCTCGCGCCCGCTCAGGCCGCGTTCCACCCGCTCAAGCCGCCTTCTTCAGCGCCTCGTCGCGAAGCTCCCGCCGCAGGATCTTGCCCACATTGGTCTTCGGCAGCTCGGTCCGGAATTCCACGTGCTTGGGCCGCTTGTAGCCGGTGAGGTTCTCGGCGCAGAACTTGAGCAGGTCGCGCTCGGTGAGGCCCGGGTCCTTGCGGACCACGAAGATCTTGACCGCCTCGCCGGAGTGCTCGTCCGGCACGCCGACGGCCGCCACCTCGAGCACACCCGGGTGGGTGGCCACCACCTCTTCGACCTCGTTCGGGTACACGTTGAAGCCCGAGACCAGGATCATGTCCTTCTTGCGGTCGACGATCTTCACGTAGCCGCGCTCGTCCATCACCCCGATGTCGCCGGACTTGAAGAAGCCGTCCGCGGTCATGACCTTGGCGGTTTCCTCGGGGCGGTTCCAGTAGCCGGCCATGACCTGCGGGCCGCGGATCGCGATCTCGCCGCGCTCGCCGAGCGGGACCAGGTTGCCGTCGTCGTCGAGGATGGCGATCTCGGTGGAGGGCAGCGGCAGGCCGATGGTGCCGCTGTACTCGTCGGTGTCGGTGGGGTTGCAGACCGCCGACGGCGAGGTCTCGGACAGGCCGTAGCCTTCGCAGATCGGGCAGCCGGTGACCTGTAGCCACCGATCGGCCACCGCCTTCTGCACCGCCATGCCCCCGCC
>MEEC01000131.1 GCA_001724315.1 Lautropia sp. SCN 70-15
CAGGCCCTCGACGTCAGCGACCGTCCATCGCCTCGTCCAGCCACTCGATCCAGTGCCGAACCGGGGTGCCGGTGCCGGCCTGCAGGTGCGCCAGGCAGCCGATGTTGGCCGACAGAATCAGGTCGGGCTTGCCGGCCTGCAGGTTGGCGAGCTTGCGTTCGCGCAGCTGCTTCGACAGTTCGGGCTGCAGCACCGAGTAGGTGCCGGCCGAGCCGCAGCACAGGTGGACATCGGCCACCGGCAGCGGCGGCACGCCCAGCGAGGCCAGCAGCTTCTCGACCGCGCCGCGGATCTGCTGGCCGTGCTGCAGCGTGCAGGGCGGGTGGAAGACGACCCTGGGCGCGCCGCGGGCGGCCAGCTTGTCGCGCAGGGCCGGCGCCGCAGCGGCGAGCTGCTCCGGCAGCCACTCGGCGAGGTCCCTGGTGAGCGCCACGATGCGCAGCGCCTTCGGGCCCCACTCGGGGTCGTCGCGCAGCAGGTGGGCGTAATCCTTGACCATGGCCCCGCAGCCGGAAGCGTTGATCACGATCGCCTCGGCGCCGGCCTCGACGTGCGGCCACCAGGCCGCGATGTTGCGCTTCACGTCGGCCAGCGCGCCGTCCGGGTCGTTCAGGTGCTGGCGGATCGCGCCGCAGCAGCCCGAGCGCGCCTCGACCACCGTCTGGATGCCCAGGCGATCCAGCACGCGCGCGGTGGCCGCATCGATGCCGGGCATCATCGCGGGCTGCGTGCAGCCGTTCAGGATCAGCACCTTGCGCTCGTGCCGGCCGGTCGGCCAGGCGCCGGCGGGCCGGCGCTCGGGGACCTTGTCGCGCAGCGTGGCCGGCAGAAGCGGGCGCACCGCCTGCCCCACCCGCATCGCCGGGTCGAACAGCCAGCGCCGGGTGAGCCCCTCGCGCAGCGCGGCCCGCACCAGGCGCTGGCCCAGCGGGCGCTGCACCTGCTTCTCGACCAGCTTGCGGCCCACGTCGACCAGGTGCCCGTAGCGCACGCCCGATGGGCAGGTGGTCTCGCAGTTGCGGCAGGTCAGGCAGCGGTCGAGGTGGGACAGCGTGGCGGCGGTGGCGGGCTTGCCCTCCACCACCTGCTTGATCAGGTAGATGCGGCCGCGCGGCCCGTCGAGCTCGTCGCCGAGCAGCTGGTAGGTCGGGCAGGTGGCGGTGCAGAAGCCGCAGTGCACGCACTTGCGCAGGATCGCTTCGGCCTCGGCGCCGTCGGCGGTGCCTTTCAGCCAGTCGGCGAGATGGGTTTCCATGTTCGGCGTGTTCCCGCTGCGGGTCAGAGATCCGGGTACATCCGGCCCGGGTTGAAGATGCCCCTGGGATCGAGCTCGGCCTTCAAACGGCGATGCAGGGCCAGCAGCGCCGGCGGCAGCGGCGCGAACACGCCGGCCTGGCGCCCGCCGCCGCGGAACAGCGTGGCGTGGCCGCCCACGCGGGCTGCGGCCTCGCGGATCGCGGCCGGTTCGGCGTCGGTGCGCCACCAGCGCAACGCGCCGCCCCACTCGATCAGTTCCTCGCCCGGCAAGGCCAGCGGCGGGGCGACCGAGGGCACCGAGAGGCGCCAGAGCGGCAGCCCGCTCGCCGAGTCCCCGGTGGCCGGCACCGATGCCGGCGCCTGGGTCGCAGCCTGCCCTGCCCCAGGCAGGCCATCGAAGAAGGGCAGCGTCTGCTCTCGTACGGCGCTCCAGAAGCGATGGACCTCGCCATCGAGCGGCTGGGCGCCATGCTCGCGGGTGAACCACGCGACCGCGGCATCGACCGCCGCGCGCGCACCCGCCAGCCGCAAGGCCAGCGTTCCGCCCAGCCAGGCGCTGGCCGAGATCGGCAAGGGCCGGCCCGCCCACTCGTTGAGCAGGCGCAGCGCCGCCGGGCGGTCGAGCGCCAGGGTCACCGTGGCCGTGGCGGCCGGCTGCGGGAGCACCTTCAGCGACACCTCGGCGACCAGGCCCAGGATGCCCAGCGACCCGCACAGCAGCCGCGACAGGTCGTAGCCGGCCACGTTCTTCATGACCTGGCCGCCGAAGTTCAGCGCCCGGCCCTGGGCGTCGAGCATGGCCGCGCCCAGCACGAAGTCGCGCACCGCGCCGGCCGNACCATGCCGCCGAGGGTCGCGCCCTCGCCGAAAGCGGGCGGCTCGAAGGGCAGCCACTGCCCCTTCTCGGCCAGCGCCGCGTCGATCTCGGACAGCGGCGTGCCGCAACGGGCGGTGATGACCAGCTCGGTCGGCTCGTAGGAGACGATGCCGCGGTATTCACGCGTGTCGAGCACCTCGCCACGCGGCTCGCAGCCGTAGAAATCCTTGGTGCCGCCGCCGCGGATCCGCAGCGCGGCGCCGGCATCGGAAGCCGCGCGAATCCGGTCGGCCAGGCGCGCCAGCGCGGCCTGCGAGGGGGAGTCGCTCATCGTTTCAGAACCTCGGCAGGTCGGGGAAGGCCAGGCGGCCGGCGTGGACGTGCATCTTCCCGTACTCCGCGCAGCGCGCGAGCGTGGGAATGCCCTTGCCGGGATTGAGCAGCCCTGGCGGATCGAATGCGCGCTTGACTGCGAAGAAGGCGGCGCGCTCCTCGGGCGAAAACTGCACGCACATCGAGTTGATCTTCTCGATGCCCACGCCGTGCTCGCCGGTGACCGTGCCGCCGTATTCCACGCACAGCTCGAGGATCTCGGCGCCGAACAGCTCGGCGCGGCGCCATTCGTCGGGATCGTTCGCGTCGAACAGGATCAGCGGATGCATGTTGCCGTCGCCCGCGTGGAAGACGTTCATGCAGCGCAGGCGGTACTTGTCCTCCATCGCCGCGATGTCCGCGAGCAGGCGGCCGATGTTCTTGCGCGGGATCGTGCCGTCCATGCAGTAGTAATCGGGCGACACGCGCCCCGCCGCCGGAAAGGCGTTCTTGCGGCCGGACCAGAAGAGCAGGCGCTGGGCCTCGGACTCCGACACCTGGATCCGGGTCGCGCCGGATTCGCGCAGCACCGCCTCCATCCGGGCAATCTCCTCGGCGACCTCCTCCGGCGTGCCGTCGGACTCGGCCAGCAGGATCGCCGCGGCATCGAGGTCGTAGCCGGCGTGCACGAACTCCTCGACCGCGATGGTGGCCTTGCGATCCATCATCTCGAGCCCGGCGGGGATGATCCCGGCGGCGATGATGCCGGCGACCGCGTCGCCGGCCTTGACCACGTCGTCGAACGAAGCCATGACCACGCGCGCCAGCTGCGGCTTGGGCACCAGCTTCAGGGTGGCCTCCATCGTCACCGCGAGCATGCCCTCGGAGCCGATGACCACCGACATCAGGTCGAGCCCCGGCGAATCGAGCGCCTCGCTGCCGAACTCCACCGGCTCGCCGGCCACCGTGTAGCCGCGCACCCGCAGCACGTTGTGCACGGTGAGGCCGTACTTCAGGCAGTGCACGCCGCCCGAATTCTCGGCCAGGTTGCCGCCGATCGAGCAGGCGATCTGCGACGACGGGTCCGGGGCGTAATAGAGGTCGTAGGGCGCCGCCGCCTCGGACACCGCCAGGTTGCGCACGCCGGGCTGCACCCGGGCGGTACGCGCCACCGGGTCGATCGCCAGGATCCGGTTGAACTTGGCCAGCGAGAGCACCACCCCCGCCGCGTGCGGCATCGAGCCGCCGGAGAGACTGGTGCCGGCGCCGCGCGCCACGATGGGCACCTCGAGCTCGTGGCAGGCCTTCAGGATGCCGACGACCTGCTCCTCGGTCTCGGGCAGGGCCACGACCATCGGCATCTGCCGGAACGCCGACAGCGCGTCGCACTCGTAGGGACGGACGTCTTCCTCGCGGAACAGCAGCGCGTGGGGCGGCAGCAGCGCCTTCAGGCGCTCGACGACCTGCTGCTGCCGGCCCGGCGGCGGCGCGGCGGCCAGATCGGCGAAACGATCTTCGTAGACGGTGTTCATGGCTGGATTCTCTCCCGATCCCCGACAGTATCGCCCGAGGCGGCGCCGGGGAAGATACCCGAAGGTCGAAGTTCTTTTACACTGGCTGGCGTACTGCCCTGCCCCGACCCGTCGACCCGCCCGTTCGGGCCGCCGACGCCCCCCAGGCCTTGACACCGAGCCTCGCCACGTCCCGCCACCGCCTGCGCGGCTACCTGCTGCTGTTCGCCGGCATGGCGCTGGTCGGCACCTACGTGGCGCTGAGCAAGCCGCTGACCGCGGCGCTGCCGGTCTTCCTGCTCGCCTGGCTGCGCTTCGCGATTGCCGCGGTGGCCATGTTGCCCTGGCTGCGCCGGGAACCCGGCGAAGCGCTGCTCGACCGGAACCTGGTCGGCACGCTGTTCGTCCAGTCGCTGTTCGGAAATTTCCTGTTCTCGATCCTGATGCTGTCGGGCGTGGCGATGACCTCGGCGGCCGCGGCCGGGGTCATCCTGGCCACGCTGCCGGCCGCGGTGGCGCTGCTCTCCTGGGCCGTGCTGCGCGAGCGGCTCGAGGCCCGGACCTGGACGGCGGTCGCGCTGGCGATCGGCAGCGTCACGGTGCTCACGCTGGCGCGTGGCAGCGACTCCGGTGCGCCGCAGTCGCTGCTCGGCAACCTGCTGGTGCTGGGCTGCGTGTTCTGCGAGGCGGTCTACGTGATCCTGGGCAAGCGGCTGACCGCCAGCCTGTCCGCGAAGCGGATCTCGGCGCTGCTAAACCTGTGGGGCCTCGCCCTGATGACCCCGTTCGGCCTGTGGCAGGCCGCCGGCTTCGACTTCGGCGCAGTGACCACCGGCACCTGGGCGCTGCTGGTCTTCTACGCGCTGGCCGCGAGCATGTTCTCGACCTGGCTCTGGCTGAGCGGGCTGAGGCACGTGCCGGCCAGCCACAGCGGGGTGTTCACGATCGCGATGCCGCTGGCCGCGAGCGTGGTGGCGGCCGTCTTCCTCGGCGAGACGCTGAGCGCTGGCCACGCGATCGCGTTTGCCTGCGCGGCGACGGGAATCCTGCTGATCGCCGGGGCCGGCCGATCCCGCCCAGGAGGGGCCGCCCGAAGGCCCGCGGGCGGGCCCGGGAGAATTTGACAGCGCCCCGCCCGGTTGGCATCCTCCCGCGAGCCGAACAACCGCTGTGGAAGAGATCGCGCAGGCCTTGCAGGCCCGCGCGGCGCCGAAGGTGTATCGCCCCGGAAACTCTCAGGCAAAAGGACTTCAGCGGTTCGGCGCTCTGGAGAGAAGCCGCATCCGGTCGTGACCGGACCGCGGCTCGCCGAAGGAAACAGGTGGCGCGGACCGCTTGGCGCCACTGAATGTCTCAGGCAAACGGACAGAGGGGGCTGCCGGCCGGATTCGTCCGTCCGCCCTTCGTCTTTTCAGCCTTCGCCGCACGCGCCCGATCCGCCGACTCGCGAACGCCTCTGGAGCCCGCCTTGGACAATCCCGCCGACCTGAAATACACCGCCTCCCACGAGTGGCTGCGCCGCGAAGGCGACGGCACCGCCACCGTGGGCATCACCGATCACGCCCAGGACGCCCTGGGCGAGCTCGTCTACGTCGAGCTGCCCGAAGTCGGCCGACGCGTCGAGCAGGGCGAGGCCTGCGTGGTGGTCGAGTCCACCAAGGCCGCCTCCGACGTCTACGCGCCGGTGACCGGCGAGATCGTCGCGGTCAACGAAGCGCTGGCCGACGCGCCGCAGACGGTCAACGAAGCGCCCTTCGCCGGCGGCTGGCTGTTCCGGATCAAGCCCGACGACGCCGGCCAGATCGACGGCCTGCTCGACGCCGCCGCCTACGCTGCCGGCCCCGGCGCGGCCTGACCCTCCGCAGGAGCGACTCCTCGATGACCCCGCACGACCAGGCGGGCGACGGCGTTCGCGCGCTGCTCGCCCCCGACGAATTCCACGGCCGCCACATCGGCCCCTCCGAGGCCCAGCAGGCCGCGATGCTGGCCCGGCTCGGCCACCCCAGCCGCGACGCGCTGATCCGCGCCACGGTGCCGCCGGCGATCCTGCTCGACGCGCCGCTGGCCTTCGAAGGCCCGGCCAGCGAGGCCGACGCGCTGGCCGAGCTGCGCGGCCTGGCCGCCCGCAACCAGGTGTGGCGAAGCTACATCGGCGCCGGCTACCACGACACGCTCGTGCCCGAGCCGATCCGTCGCAACGTGCTCGAGAACCCGGGCTGGTACACCGCCTACACGCCCTACCAGGCCGAGGTGGCCCAGGGCCGGCTCGAGGCCCTGCTGAACTACCAGCAGATGATCATCGACCTGACCGGCCTGCCGGTGGCCAATGCCTCGCTGCTCGACGAGGCCACCGCGGCCGCGGAGGCGATGGCGATGGCGCGCCGCGCGTCGAAGTCGAAATCGACGCGCTTCTTCGTCGACGCCGACGTGCACCCGCAGGTGTTGTCGGTGATCCGCACCCGCGCGCAGTGGATGGGATTCGAGGTGGTGACCGGCCACGCCGAAACGGTGCTGGGCGGCGGCACGACGCAGGCCGGAGCCGACTCCGACTTCTTCGGCGCCCACCTGCAGAGCCCCGACACCCAGGGCCGGCTGCGCGACTTCACGCCGCAGATCGCCGCGCTGCACGCCGCCGGCGCGCGGGTGTCGGTGGGCTGCGATCCGCTGGCCGCGATGCTGGTCAAGTCGGCCGGCGCGATGGGCGCCGACATCGCGATCGGCTCGGCCCAGCGCTTCGGCGTGCCGCTGGGCTACGGCGGCCCGCACGCCGCCTTCATGTCGGCGCGCGAGGAACTCGTGCGCACGATGCCCGGCCGGATCATCGGCGTGTCGAAGGACGCCGCCGGCAATCCCGCCTTGCGCATGGCACTGCAGACCCGCGAGCAGCACATCCGCCGCGAGAAGGCCACCAGCAACATCTGCACCGCGCAGGCGCTGCTCGCCAACATGGCCGGGTTCTACGCGGTCTGGCACGGGCCGCAGGGTTTGCGCCGGATCGCGCTACGGGTCAACGCGATGGGCCGTCTGCTGGCAAGCCTGCTGGCCGAGGTCGCGCAGGCCCGCGGCGGCGCGCCGCTGCAGCCCGCTCACGCCGCGTGGTTCGACACGCTGGCCTTCGACGTCGGCACGCTGCTCGCCGACATCCGCGAGCGCGCCGCCGCGCTGCGGATCAACCTGCGCGAGCTGCCGGTGGCCGAGGGCGAGCCGGCGCGCATCGGCATCGCGCTCGACGAAACGGTGAAGCCCGCCGACATCGTCGACCTGGTGTTCGTGCTGACCGGCCAGCATCTCGACGCGGCCTCGCTCGATGCGGCGCTCGACGCACTGCCGGCCGATCCGGCCTCGATCCCGGCCGCGCTGCGGCGCACCGACGCGGTGCTGACCCACCCGGTCTTCAGCCGGCACCACAGCGAGAGCGAGTTCGTCCGCTACCTGAAGAAGCTCGAGAATCGCGACATCTCGCTGGTCCACTCGATGATCCCGCTCGGCTCCTGCACGATGAAGCTGAACGCGGCCGCCGAGATGGCGCCGGTGACCTGGCCCGAGTTCGCCGCCATCCACCCCTTCGCGCCGCGCGAGCAGGCGGCCGGCTACGCGGCGATGCTCGAGCAGCTCGGCCGCTGGCTGGCCGAAATCACCGGCTTCGCGGCCGTGTCCTTCCAGCCGAACTCGGGCGCGCAGGGCGAGTACGCCGGCCTGCTGGCGATCCGCGATTTCCTGGCCGCGCAGGGCCAGGGCCATCGCGACGTCTGCCTGATCCCTGCGTCGGCCCACGGCACCAACCCGGCGTCGGCGCAGATGATGGGGATGAAGATCGTCGTGGTGGCCTGCGACGACGAGGGAAACATCGACCTGGCCGACCTCGACGCGAAGATCGCGAAGCACCGCGACGCGGTCGCCGCGCTGATGGTCACCTATCCGTCGACCCACGGCGTGTTCGAGGACACGATCGTCGAGGTCTGCCGCAAGGTCCACGAGGCCGGCGGCCAGGTCTACATGGACGGCGCGAACCTGAACGCGCAGGCCGGCCTGACCAAGCCGGGGCTGATCGGCGCCGACGTCTGCCACATGAACCTGCACAAGACCTTCTGCATCCCGCACGGCGGCGGCGGACCGGGCATGGGGCCGATCGCGGTGGCGGCGCACCTGGCGCCGCACCTGCCCACCGACCCGCTCTCGGGCGAGCCGGGCAGCGTGTCGGCGGCGCCCTTCGGCAGCGCGCTGATCACGACCATCTCGTGGATGTACATCCGGATGATGGGCGCCTCGGGCATCCGCAAGGCCACCGAAGTCGCGATCCTGAACGCCAACTACGTGGCCGCCCGGCTGCAGGACTACTTCCCGGTGCTGTACCGCGGGCACTCGGGCAGCGTGGCCCACGAGTGCATCCTGGACATGCGCAACCTGAAGGCCGAGTACGGCGTGTCGGCCGAGGACATCGCCAAGCGGCTGATGGACTACGGCTTCCACGCCCCCACGCTGTCCTTCCCGGTAGCCGACACGCTGATGGTCGAGCCCACCGAGTCCGAGCCCAAGGCCGAGCTCGACCGCTTCTGCGACGCGATGATCGCGATCCACGGCGAGCTGCAGAAGATCCGCGGCGGCGAGTGGGACGCCGAGGACAACCCGCTCAAGTGCGCGCCGCACACCGCGGCCGAGATCGCAGGGGAGTGGACGCACGCCTACTCGCGCGAGACCGCCGCCTTCCCGCTGCCCTGGGTGCGGGAAGCCAAGTTCTGGCCCTCGGTGAAACGGATCGACAATGCCGCGGGCGACCGCCACCTGGTCTGCAGCTGCCCGCCGATGTCGGACTACGAGGAAGACGACGCCCCCGAGGCGCACCCGGCGCCGGCCGTCGAACCGGCAGGAGCGACAGCATGACCGACACCCGACGCGTCCCGCTCGATGCGATGCACCGCGCCGCCGGCGCGAAGATGGGCCCGTTCGCCGGCTGGGAGATGCCGATCCAGTATCCGGCCGGGCTCAAGGCCGAGCACCGGCACACCCGCGAGGCCGCGAGCCTCTTCGACGTCTCGCACATGGGCCAGCTGCGCGTGACCGCCACGGACGGTCGGGCGTCGACCCTGCACGCCCAGCTCGAGGCCGCCCTGCCGGTGGACTTCGAAGGCTGGGCCAGCGGCCAGCAGAAGTACTCGTACCTGCTCAACGACGCCGGCGGCATCGAGGACGACCTGATGCTGGTCCACCTCACCGACGGCCGGCACGCCGAGGTCCGGATCGTGGTCAACGCCGGCAACCGCGACGCCGACCTGCAGTGGTTCCACCGGCACTGCCCCAAGCTGCGCTTCGAGTGGGTGCCGGCGGCGCTGCTGGCGCTGCAGGGCCCGGGCGCCGAGCAGGCGCTCGCGGCGCTCGACCCGCAGGCCGCCTCGCTGCGCTTCATGCAGGCCGCCACGCTGAAGCTGCTCGGCGCCGACTGCTTCGCCACCCGCTCGGGCTACACCGGCGAGGACGGCTACGAGATCTCG
>MEEC01000132.1 GCA_001724315.1 Lautropia sp. SCN 70-15
CCTGGCCGGGGTCGCTCAGGTCGCGCCCTTCGCCGGCGGACTCCGAACGCTTGCGACCGCTTCGCCGGCGGCGCTTGCGCGCGCCGGCGCCCGAACCGGGGCCGCCCGCGCTGCGGCTGGTCTGCGCCGCGGCGATCAGCGCCTCGCGCTGCTCGTTGTCGGCGCCCTGGAAGTCGGTCCACCAGCGGCCGATCTCCTCGGGCAGCTCGCCCGACTGGCAGCGCAGCAGCAGGAAGTCGTAGCCGGCGCGGAAGCGCAGGTGCTCGACCAGGCCCCAGGGCGAGCGGCCGGTGCGGCGCTCGAAGCGCGGCTGCATCATCCAGATCTCGCGCATGTCGGCGAGAAAGCGGCGGGTGATCGCCAGCCGGTTGCCCTGTTCGTCGAGCACCGAGTCGATCGCGTCGGCCAGCGCCGGAATGGCCGGCGCGCCGCGCGCGACGCCTTCGCGCCAGCGCACCGCCACCGGCTGCCAGAGCAGCGTGGCGAACAGGAAACCGGGCGAGATCGTGCGCTCGGCGCGCACCCGCTCGTCGGTGCGCTCGAGCGCGAGCGAGACGAAGCTCTTGCCGTCGGGCTGCTCGAGGATCACGTCGAGCATCGGCAGCATGCCGTGGTGCAGGCCCTCGCGGCGCAGCTCCTGCAGGCAGGCCATTGCGTGGCCGGAGGTGAGCAGCTTGAGCATCTCGTCGAACAGCCGCGCCGACGGCACGTTGCGCACCAGCGGCGCCAGTTCGGCGATCGGCTTGCGGGTGGCCGGGTCGATCTTGAACCCGAGCTTGGCCACGAAGCGGGCCACCCGCAGCATGCGCACCGGGTCTTCGCGGAAGCGCGTGACGGGGTCGCCGATCATCCGCAGCGTGCGGGCCTTCAGGTCGCGCACGCCGTCGTGGTAGTCGAGCACGATGTCGGCCACCGGGTCGTAGTAGAGCGCGTTGATCGTGAAGTCCCGGCGGGCGGCGTCCTCGGCCTGTGTGCCCCAGACGTTGTCGCGCAGCACGCGGCCGTGCTCGTCGGTCTCGGCGTCTTCCTGGATTGCCCGGAAGGTCGAGACCTCGATCTGCTCGCGGCCGTACATCACGTGCACGATCTGGAAGCGGCGGCCGATGATGCGCGAGCGGCGGAACAGCGCGCGCACCTGGTCGGGCGTGGCGTCGGTGGCCACGTCGAAGTCCTTGGGCTTGAGCTTCAGCAGCAGGTCGCGCACGCCGCCGCCCACGATCCAGGCCTGGTGGCCCGCCTTCTGCAGCGTCTCGCAGGTGCGCACCGCGGCCTGGGAGACGTCCTCGAGGTTCACGCCGAGCTCCGACCCGCGGTACTGCTTCGGCTTGCGCCGCACCGCCGCGCGCGGTCCCTTGCGGCCGCCGATCAACTTGTCGATGAGCTTGCGGATCATTCGAAGAGCCTCAGGACCGGCCAGTTGCGTTCGCCGGCCAGCGCCGCGAGGCGCTCGTCGGGATTGGTGGCCACCGGGTTCGTGACCTGCTCGAGCAGCGGCACGTCGTTGGCCGAGTCGCTGTAGAACCAGCTCTCGGCGAAGTCGGCGAAGTCGCGGCCCAGGTCGGCGAGCCACTCGCGGGTGCGCAGGATCTTGCCCTCGCGGAACGAGGGCGTGCCGCTCGGGCGGCCGGTGTAGCGGCCGCCGACGCGCTCGACGCCGGTCGCGATCAGGTGCTCGATGTCGAAGGCGCGGGCGATCGGGCCGGTCACGAACTCGTTGGTCGCGGTGACGATCGCGCACAGGTCGCCGCGCTCCAGGTGGCCGCGCACCAGTTCCAGCGCGCGCGGCCGGAGCTGCGGCCGGATGACTTCTTCCATGAACTGCGCGTGCCAGCGCTCGAGGGTCTCGGGCGGGTGGGCGCCGAGCGGCGCGAGCTGGAACTCGAGGAACTCGTGGATGTCGAGCGTGCCCGCGTGGTACTGGCGGAAGAACTCGTCGTTGCGGCGCTCGTACTCGGCGCCGTCGACCACGCCGATGCGCACCAGGAAGCGCGCCCACTCGTAGTCGCTGTCGATCGGCAGCAGCGTGTAGTCGAGGTCGAACAGCGCGAGCCGGGCGGGGGTCTGGCGAGGCGTGGCCGGAGCGGACTGGGAGGGGGTGTTCAAATGCATGATTTGATTATGATTTTACCAGTGGCTCGGCGTTCTCGAATTCGCGCAGCAGCGGCAGCGTGATCGCGCGCTTGCGTTCGAGCGCGTAGCGGTCCAGTGCGTCGAGCAGCCGCAGCAGCCAGCGGATGTCGCGCGAGCGGTGCGTGAGCAGCCAGCG
Source organism: Lautropia sp. SCN 70-15 (assembly GCA_001724315.1). Classification (GTDB taxonomy): domain Bacteria; phylum Pseudomonadota; class Gammaproteobacteria; order Burkholderiales; family Burkholderiaceae_E; genus Zeimonas. The sequence continues at coordinate 2,267 of MEEC01000132.1, forward strand.
GATCAGCTCCTCGGGCAGCGCGATGCCGCGACCCTTCGCGGCGCGGCGCAGCGCGTCGGCCTTCTCTTGGTCGGTGAGCAGCGCGAGCCTGAGCACCACGCCCCAGCCGAGCCGGGTGCGCAGCTCGTCGCGCAGCGCCAGCGCGAGCGGGGGCTGGGCGCCGGCCGCCGCGAAGGCCGCGCCCGGAATCTCGCCCACCCGGTTGAACAGGTGGAAGACCGCCTGCTGGCGGGCGTCGTCGAGGCGTTCGCAGTCGTCGACGATCACCACCGGCGCGGCGGGCCCGGCCGTCGGTGTCGAGGCGGCAAGCTGCGAAAGCCGGTCGAGCGCGCTGGCGAAGGCCTCCGTCGGCGATTCGGGCCCCAGGCGGATGGCTCGCGCGCCCACCGCGGCGGCCAGCGCATCGAGCAGGTGGGTCTTGCCGGCGCCCGGCTCGCCCCACAGGTAGACCGCGCGCCGCGCGGACGCCGCGTCCGCTTCCCCGGGCAGGGCGCGGAGGACGGCCACCGCTTCGCCGTTGCTGCCGGCCACGTAGTTGTCGAAGGAAGGCGGCTCGGCGGCGCTCAGCGCCAGCGGGATCTGCCGCATCGGGCCGGCGCTCACTGGCCCTGCTCGCGGCGGTAGAAGTCGCTGTCGACCCAGGCCTGCCGCAGCCGGCGCAGGCCCACCGCGGTGATCGCCGCCAGCGGCAGCGCGAGCAGCACGCCCACGAAGCCGAACAGCGCGCCGAAGGCCAGCAGCGCGAAGATCACCGCCACCGGGTGCAGGCCGATCCGCTCGCCGACCAGCCGGGGCGTGAGCCAGGTGCTTTCCACGACCTGGGCGATGCCGTAGATGACGGCCACCGACACGAATCCGGCCAGCGGCCCGAGCTGCAGCATGCCGGCGATGGCGGCGAACAGGAAGCCGAGCGCGAAGCCGATGTACGGAATGAAGATCAGCAGCCCGCTCAGCACGCCGATCGGCAGCCACAGCTCGAAGCCCGCGACCAGCAGGGCGGCCGAGAACCAGACCGCCAGCGTCAGCATGACCAGCATCTGGCCGCGCAGGTACTGGCCGAGCAGCGCGTCGGTCTCCCCGAGCAGCGCGTCGATCTCGGGTTTCCAGCGCGGCGGGATCAGGTCGCGGGTGCGGCCGGTGATCACGGGCCAGTCGGCCAGCAGGTAGAAGAGCACCACCGGCACCAGGAACAGGGTGCCGATCACCTGCAGCGCGGCGCCCCAGCCGGTCTTCGCGTAGCCGAACAGCGCGGCCAGCAGGTCCTCGCCGCTGTCGGCGAACTGGGCGGCCAGCCACTCGCGGATCGAGGCCGCGTCGAGCTGGATGCTGAGCCCGGAGACCCGCTCGAGCCAGGGCTGCACCCGGCCGGTGATCGTGGCCACCAGCCCGGGCAGCTCGCTGCGGATCAGGCCGAACTCCTTCTGCACGATGGGCACCAGGATCAGCACCAGCGAGAGCAGCGCGAGCAGCGCCAGCGAGATGGCGAGCACGACCGCGACCAGGCGGGGCACGCGCCGGCGCTGCATGGCCGCCACCAGAGGGGACAGCACGTAGGCGAGGATCGCGGCCGCGACGAAGGGCGTGAGCACCTGGCCGAGCGCGATCAGCGCCCAGACGAAGAGCGCGCCTACCCCTGTCCACAACAGGGTCTGGCGCTGGCGGGCGGTGAAGGGCAAGAGGCTACAATCCGGGGAAAAGCTCCATTTTACGGGCGCGAGGCGTCTTGCGGCCGAAACGCACGCGAACGGACGCGCACGACCGAACGCGCACGACCGATTCCACCGGATACCGCCACGATGGCTGATTCTCTCTCCTACAAGGATGCCGGCGTCGACATCGATGCAGGCGACGCGCTGGTCGACCGGATCAAGCCGCTTGCCAAACGCACGATGCGCGAGGGCGTGCTGGCCGGCATCGGCGGTTTCGGCGCGCTGTTCGAGGTGCCCAGGCGCTACCGCGAGCCGGTGCTGGTCTCGGGCACCGACGGCGTGGGCACCAAGCTGAAGGTCGCCTTTTCGCTGAACCGCCACGACACGGTCGGCATCGACCTGGTGGCCATGAGCGTCAACGACATCCTGGTCCAGGGCGCCGAGCCGCTGTTCTTTCTCGACTACTTCGCCTGCGGCCGGCTCGACGTCGACACCGCGGCCCAGGTGGTGGGGGGCATCGCGCGGGGCTGCGAGCTGGCGGGCTGCGCGCTGATCGGCGGCGAGACCGCCGAGATGCCCGGCATGTACCCCGACGGCGAGTACGACCTGGCGGGCTTCGCGGTCGGCGCGGTCGAAAAGTCGAAGATCCTCGACGGCTCGAAGGTCGCCGCGGGCAACGCGGTCATCGGCCTGGCCTCGAGCGGCGTGCACTCGAACGGCTATTCGCTGGTCCGCCGCATCGTCGAGCGCGCCCACGGCGGCTTCGACACGCCGGCGATACAGGCCGACTTCGACGGCCGCTCGTTTGCCGATGCGCTGATCGCGCCCACCCGCATCTACGTGAAGCCGGTGCTGGGCCTGCTCGAGGCGCTGCCGGTGCACGGCCTGGCCCACATCACCGGCGGCGGCCTGGTCGGCAACGTGCCGCGCGTGCTGCCCGAGCACCTGCAGGCCGTGCTGCATCGCGACGCCTGGACCATGCCGCCGCTGTTCCAGTGGCTGCAGCGCGAAGGACGCGTGGCCGACGACGAGATGCACCGCGTGTTCAACTGCGGCGTCGGTATGGTCGCGATCGTTCCGGCCGAGTCGGTCGACGCTGCGCTCGCGGCCCTGCACGACGCCGGCGAAACCGCCTGGCGGATCGGGGAGATCGTCGAGCGGCGGGGCGATGCGCCGCAGACCGTGGTCGCCTGATCGTCACGGCGCGCCGCCGCGCGGCGCGCTTCGCCTCCTCGCTGCCGCCTGGCTGCTGCTGGTCGCCGCGTTGCCGGCGCACGCCGAGAACTACCGGCTGGAGATCGAGGCGCCCGAGGAACTGGTCGAGCCGATCCGCGAGCGCACGCTGCTCGGGCGCTGGATCGAGGAGGCCGGCTTCGAGCGCGAGCAACTGCCGCTCTTCGTGATCCGCGGCCGCGAGGAAGCCGCCGCCATCGTGCGCGACGCCGGCTACTTCTCGGCGAAGGTCGAGGTCCGGGTCGATCCTCCCGAGGCCGGCGAGCCGGCCGACCTGCTGGCGCCGGCGCGGCCCGCTGCCGACGCGGTCCTGCCCACGGTGACCGTCGTGGTCGACGCCGGCGCGCGCACCACGGTGTCGCGCCTGGCCTTCGAGCTCGACGGCGCCGCCGACGCGCAGGCGCTGCGCGACGAGCTTCTCGAGCGCTGGCCCTTGCCCGAAGGCAGTTTCTTCCGGCCCAGCGCCTGGGAGCAGGGCAAGCGGCTGATGCTGGAGCTGCTGCAGCAGCGCGGCTTCGTGCGCGCGAAGATCGCGAGCAGCCGCGCCCAGGTCGACGTGCAGGCCACCGCCGCGAGCCTGGCGCTCACGATCGAGACCGGTCCGCGCCTGCCCTTCGGCGCGCTCACGGTGCGCGGGCTGGAACGGTACGACCGCAGCATCGTGGAAGCGCTCAAGCCCTGGCGCGAGGCCGGTCCGGACGCCGCCGGCGACCCCTACGACTTCGATCAGCTGCTGCGCTTTCAGGCCCGGCTGCGCGGTTCCGGCTATTTCACCGGTGTCGACGTGCTGCCCGACCTGTCGGCGATCGAGGCCGACCCTAGCCTGGCCGAGGTGCCGGTGGTGGCGGTGCTGCGCGAGCGGCGGCGCAAGCGCGTGACGCTGGGCGTGGGCTACAGCTCCGACGAGGGCCCGCGCGCGCTGCTCGGCTACGAGCATCGCGACTTTCTCGGGCGCGGCCTGCAGCTCGAATCGGGCCTGCTGTGGCAGGACGTGCGGCGGCGGGCCTTCGTGTCGGTGCGCACGCCCCAGCGGGCGGACGGCTACTTCGACCAGGTCGGCGCGCGCGTCGAGCGGCTCGAGGTCCAGGGCGAGCTGACCGACCGCCAGACGGTGCTGGTGGGGCGCGGCAAGCGCGGCGAGGAGATCGACCACTTCCTGTCGCTGCAGTACCAGACCGAGCAGCGCACGGTGCCGCTCGACCCGGAGACCGACCGCAGGCAGGCCTTCACGCTCGGCTATGCCTGGAACCTGCGCCGGGTCGATTCCCAGGTCGATCCGCGACGCGGCTACACGATCAGCGCTCAGGCCTCGGGCGGCGCGCGGGCCCTGTTCAGCGATCGGAGCTTCGTGCGGACCTGGGCGCGCGCGATGCGCTTCTGGCCGATGCCCGAGGACTCCGCCTTCGACGGCGGCATCCTGGTCGGCCTGGTCGAAGGCGGCCAGGTCTTCGCTTCCTCGCGCGACGGGATCCCGACCGAGAACCTGTTCCGCACCGGCGGCACGCACACGGTGCGCGGCTACCCCTACCTGTCGCTGGGCGTTCCCGAGGGCGGGGCGATCGTCGGCGGCCGCGTGATGGCGCTGGCCAGCCTCGAATACCAGCATCCGCTGGTGCGCGACTGGTACGGCGCGGTCTTCCTCGACGCGGGCGACGCCGCCGACCGCTGGCAGGACTGGAAGCCGGCCTGGGGCGCCGGGGTCGGCGTGCGCTGGCGCTCGCCGATCGGGCCGGTCAGCCTGGATCTGGCCTGGGGCGACGAGGTCCGGCGGCTTCGCTTCCACCTTTCGGTCGGGTACGCCTTCTGATGCGGCTGCGACGACTGATCGGCTGGACGGCCGGCGCGCTGCTGGCCCTGCTGCTGCTGGCCGCAGCGGCGGGCGCCTGGTGGGTCGGGCAGACCACGTCCTTCGTGCGCTGGGCGCTGGCGCAGGCCGATACGGCCACCGGCGGGGCGCTGCAGGCCGGCGAGGCGCGCGGCACGCTGCTGTCGGGCGTCGAGCTCGCGGGGCTGAGCTGGGAGCAGGCGGGCACGCGGGTCGAGATCGCCGGGCTGCGGCTGGGCTGGCGGCCGGCGGCGCTGCTGTCGGGCAAACTGCGCCTGAGCG
>MEEC01000133.1 GCA_001724315.1 Lautropia sp. SCN 70-15
CCTTGAGCTCGAGGAGCAGCCGCTCGGCGGTCTTCTTGCCGATGCCCGGCACCTTGACCAGGCGCGCGCTTTCCTGGGCGGCCACCGCGCGGGCCAGGTCGCCGACCGACATGCCCGAGAGCACAGCGAGCGCGGTGCGCGGGCCGACGCCGGCCACCTTGATCAGTTCCCGGAAGGCGTCGCGCTCGCCGGCGGTGAGGAACCCGTAGAGCAGGTGCGCGTCTTCGCGGACCACTTGCTGGACCAGAAGCACCACCTTCTGGCCCGCGGCGGGCAGGTCGTAGAAGGTGCTCATGGGCACGTCGACCTCGTAGCCCACGCCGCCAACGTCGACGAGCACCATCGGCGGGTTCTTTTCGAGCAGGGTTCCGGAGAGGCGTCCGATCATCGGGTCAGTTTAGCCGAAGCGGGGGGCGCCGCGCCGGCCGGCGCGGCTCAGCGCAGGCGGCCGGCGCGCATCCGCAGGCCGCGGCCGGTCTTGCCGCGCGGCGCCGGGGCCAGCTGCGCGGTCGCCGCGGCGGTCATGGTGGCGGCGTGGGCGTGGCAGATGGCGCAGGCCAGCGCGTCGGCGGCATCGGTCGAGGGCAGGCCGGGCAGCGCAAGCAGCCTCTGGACCATCGCCTGCACCTGCGACTTGGCGGCGCGGCCGTAGCCGGCCACCGCCTGCTTCACCTGCATCGCGGTGTACTCGCTGACCGGCAGCTCGTGGACGACCGCGGTGGTGATCGCCGCGCCGCGCGCCTGGCCCAGCAGCAGCGTGGACTGCGGGTTCACGTTCACGAAGATGATCTCGACCGCGGCCACCTGCGGGCGGTACTCGCGTATCACCTCGGCCAGGCCGTCGTGCACGGTCTTGAGGCGGGGCGGCAGCGGCCCGCTGCCGATGCGGATCACGCCGCTGGCCACGTAGCGCAGCCGCGGCCCGTCGGCGTCGACGACCCCGAAGCCGGTGACGCGCAGCCCGGGGTCGATGCCGAGGATGCGGATCAATGCCGGAAGTGCCGCACGCCGGTGAACACCATCGCGATGCCGCGCTCGTCGGCCGCTGCGATGACCTCGTCGTCGCGCACCGAGCCGCCGGGCTGGATCACCGCGACCGCGCCCGCGTCGACGACCACGTCGAGGCCGTCACGGAAGGGGAAGAAGGCGTCGGAGGCGACCACCGAGCCGGCGAGCGACAGGCCGGCGTTCTCGGCCTTGATCGACGCGATGCGCGCCGAGTCGATCCGGCTCATCTGCCCGGCGCCCACGCCCATCGTGGCGCCGTCGGCGCAGAAGACGATCGCGTTCGACTTCACGTACTTCGCGACCCGCCACGCGAACAGCAGGTCGGCGAGCTGGGCGGCGGTGGGCGCCTTCTTCGTGACGACCTTCAGCTCGTCCGCCCGAACCTCGCGGTTGTCGGCGGTCTGGATCAGCAGTCCCGAGCCGACGCGCTTGACGTCGTGCGCGTTGCGCCCGCGCGCCCAGTCGGTCGCGCCGTCGGCCCGCACCTGGTCGAGCGGGATCTCGAGCACGCGCGCGTTGGCCTTGGCCGACAGGACCTGCCTCGCCTCGTCGGTGTAGGAGGGCGCGAGCAGCACCTCGACGAACTGCTTCGACACCGCGCGAGCGGCCTCGCCGTCCACCGGGCGGTTGAAGGCGATGATGCCGCCGAAGGCCGAGGTGGGGTCGGTGCGGAAGGCGCGCGCGTAGGCGTCGGCCGAATCCTTGCCCACCGCCACGCCGCAGGGGTTGGCGTGCTTGACGATCACGCAGGCCGGCGCGTCGAAGCTCTTGACGCACTCCCAGGCGGCGTCGGCGTCCGCGATGTTGTTGTACGAGAGTTCCTTGCCCTGCAGCTGCTTCGCGGTGACCAGCGAGCCCGGCGCGGGGCCCAGGTCGCGGTAGAAGGCCGCGCTCTGGTGCGGGTTCTCGCCGTAGCGCAGGTCCTGGAGCTTGACGAAGCGGCCGTTGCTCTGCGCGGGGAAGGCCGCGCGGCTGCCGTCGGGCTGCAACGATGACAAGTAGTCGCTGATCGCGCCGTCGTAGTTCGAGATGGCGTTGAAGGCCGCCACCGCGAGCGCGAAGCGGGTCGCGTCGGACAGGCCGCCGGATTCGCGGATCTCGGCCAGCGCGGCCGCGTACTGCGAGGCATCGGTCAGCACGCCGACGCCGCGCCAGTTCTTGGCGCCCGAGCGGACCATGGCCGGGCCGCCGATGTCGATGTTCTCGATCGCGTCCTCGAGCGTGCAGTCGGGCTTCGCGACGGTGGCTTCGAACGGATAGAGGTTGACGACCAGCAGGTCGATCGTCGGGATGCCGTGCTCGGCGATCGCGGCCATGTGCGCATCGAGATCGCGCCGCGCGAGCAGGCCGCCGTGGATCTTCGGGTGCAGGGTCTTGACCCGGCCGTCGAGCATCTCCGGAAAGCCGGTGTGCGCGGAGACCTCGGTGACCGCGATCCCGCTCTCGGCCAGCAGCTTCGCGGTGCCGCCGGTGGACAGGATCGCCACGCCGATCGAGGCGAGCGCGCGGGCCAGCTCGACGACGCCGGTCTTGTCGGAAACGCTGATCAGCGCGCGGCGCACCGGCAGCGTGGGGTTCGGGTTGTCCTGGGACTGGGTCTGTGACTGGGTCTGGGTCATGGCTTCGGGTGCGGGGTCAGAGCATGCCGTGCATCTGCAGCTTCTTGCGCAGCGTGTTCCGGTTGATGCCGAGCATCTCGCTTGCGCGAAGCTGGTTGCCCTGCGCCTCGCGCATGACCACCTCGAGCATCGGTCGCTCGACGGCCTGGATGACCATCTGGTAGATGGCGTTCGGAGGGGTGCCTTCGAGGTCGCGGAAATAGCGCTCCAGGCTCTTCGACACTGCTTCGTCGAGATTCGATTGCCTGCTCATGCCAGGTGGCTCCAACGGAACTGCTTGTCGTTGGCCGCGTCGAAGTGGGCGACGCGCCAGCCGGCGTCGCCTTGCGAGGCCGGGTCGGTGTCCAGGAAGAGATCGATGGCCTCGAGCTGCTGCCGCGGGTCGTCGAGGCGGTTGAATCGGTCGATGAACGCGAGCACGGCCGCCGCGCGGGCGGCGGCCTCGCCGGTGGCGGCCTCGCGGGCCGCGGGCCCGTCGAGCGCGCCCGCCCGGGCCTGCTCGAATGCGCGCAGGTACCAGCCCACGTGCTTGCGGGCGGTGCGCACCCCGGTGAATTCGCCGTGGAAGGCGTAGTGGTCGAGCAGGTGCTCGCGCAGCATCGCGCGCAGCTCGGCCACGCCAGGCGGCGCGAGCATCTCGCCCGTTTCGAGGAAGTGGGCGACCTCGCGGAAGATCCAGGGCCGGCCCTGGGCGGCGCGGCCGATCATCACCGCGTCGGCGCCGGTGAGCCGCAGCACCTCGCGCGCCTTGATCGGGCTGTCGATGTCGCCGTTGGCGACCACCGGCACCGAGACCGCGGCCTTCACCGCCGCGATCGTGTCGTACTCGGCGTGACCGCCGTAGCCGCAGGCCCGGGTGCGCCCGTGCACCGTGATCATCGCGGCGCCGGCGCGCTCGAAGTCGCGCGCGAGCCCCACCGCGTTGCGGCTGTCGGGCGCGGGGCCGGTGCGCATCTTGACCGTGACCGGCACGCTCACCGCCGATGCGACGGCCTCGACGATCTCGCGGGCCAGGGGCTCGTTGGCCATCAGCGCGGAGCCCGACCAGGCGTTGCAGACCTTCTTGACCGGGCAGCCCATGTTGATGTCGATGATCTGCGCGCCGCGGTCGACGTTGAAGCGCGCGGCCTCGGCCATCATGTGCGGGTCGGCCCCGGCGAGCTGCACCGCCTTGGGCTCCATCTCGCCCGAGTGGTCGATGCGTCGCGAGGTCTTGACGCTGGCCCACAGCTTCGGGTTCGACGCGGCCATCTCGGAGACCGCGTAGCCGGCGCCCAGTCGCTTGCACAGCTGCCGATAGGGCCGGTCGGTCACTCCCGCCATCGGCGCAACGAACACGTTGTTGCGCAAGGCGAAGGGGCCGATTCTCATCGCAGCAGGCATCGACGAATGGGGTGTGGGAAACGGAGCGGGCGCGTCGCGTGACAAGGAAGGAGCGGGCGCGAGGCGCCTTGGGGAGGGGGATTCTAACCCCTTATTGCGCTGCCTAAAAACTGTGCAGCGCAAAAATCGCGTGCTAGTGGCTGCTCACACTGCGAGCGCGCGCAATGTCCACGGACTCCTGTCGGTCCGGGCGGGGGCTCGTCAGTCGCGAAGGCCGAACATGAAGGCGCGCGAGAGCGTGCGGCGAGCGGGGCCGGCGAGATCCAGCGCGCCGAGCGCGAGCGACTGCAGCGGATGCAGCAGCGGCGCGGCGAACAGCGTGGCCAGCGTGTCGGTGACCGCCACCGTGGCCGCGCGATCGGCCCGGCGCACCCGCGCGAAGGCCTTCAGCGAGTCGGCCGGCGGCTCGCCGCGGGCGCGCGCCGCGCCGAGCGACTCGGCGAGCACGAAGGCATCGCGAAAGCCCAGGTTCATGCCCTGGCCCGCCACCGGATGCAGGGCCTGCGCGGCATTGCCGATCGCGACCTCGCTGCCGTTCACCACCTGCCGGCGCAGGCGCCGATGCAGCGGGGCGAGTTGCGGCGCATCGCGGAACTCGAGGTCGCCGAGCGCGGGGCCGAAGCGTTGCCGAAGCAGCGCGGCCAGCTCGTGTGCGGGCAGGCCGAGCCGATCTTGCGAAACCTGCGTGGGCGCGCACCAGACCAGCGACCAGAGACCGCTCTCCGGCAAGGGCAGCAGCGCGAGCGGCCCTTCCTCGGTGAAGCGCTCGTAGGCCACGCCCTCCTGGGGGCGCGACACGCGCAACGTGGCCAGCAGCGCGGCCTGGTCGAAGTCGCGCGAGCGGCCGTCGTCGCCCGGGTTGCCGTCGGCGATGATGGTGACCTGGGGAAGGGAAGGGGGAAGGGAGAGGGGAGAGGGGAGGGCCTTGCGCAGGGCGTGGTGGAGGGCTTCGTAGCGGACGACGTGGCCGAGGGCGGGGACGCGAAGTTCTTCGGCGGTGAGGCGGGTGCGGCCGGCCGCCCCGCGCAGCGTGACTTCGACGGTGGTGATCGGCGCGGACAGCGGGGGATGCGCGACGCGGGCGAGAAGTTGCCAGCTGCCGAGCGACAGCGCGATCGCGCGCTGCGCGAGCCAGGGAGGCAGCGCGTCGGGAACCGGGTCGCAGGCCAGCTCGTCGGGTCCGAAGCCCTGCCGCGCGAGCAGGCCGCGCAGCAGCAGCGACACCGGGCCGGTGCCGACGATCCGGATCGCTGCCGGATTGCTCATCGCGAGCGCATCAGCGCCTCGATCTCGCCGGCGGCCTTGGGCACGTCGCCGGTGATGATCTCGCAGCCGCTCTCGGTGACCACCGCGTCATCCTCGATCCGGATGCCGATGTCGTGGAAGGCCTGGGGAACGTCGTCGGCGGCGCGCACGTAGATGCCCGGCTCGACGGTGAGCACCATGCCGGGCCGCAGGATCCGCCACGGGCGGCCGCCCTCGCCGGCGGGCTCGCCCGGCTCGCGGTAGTCGCCGCAGTCGTGCACGTCCATGCCCAGCCAGTGGCCGGTGCGGTGCATGTAGAAGCGCCGGTAGGCGCCCGACTCGATGGCCGCATCGACGCTGCCCTGGACCAGGCCGCAGTCGATCATGCCCTGCGCGAGCACGCGCACCGCCGCATCGTGCGGATCGGTGAAGCGCGCCCCGGGACGCGTGGCGTCGATCGCGGCGTGCTGCGATGCCAGCACGATGTCGTAGAGCGTGCGCTGCGGGCCGCCGAAGCGGCCGTTGACCGGGAAGGTGCGGGTGATGTCGGAAGCGTAGCCGTCGAGCTCGCAGCCGGCGTCGATCAGCAGCAGGTCGCCGTCGGCCATCACCGCGTCGTTCGACACGTAGTGCAGCACGCAGGCATTGCGCCCGGCGGCCACGATGGAGCCGTAGGCGGGGTACTGCGAGCCGGCCGCGCGGAAGGCGTGCAGCAGCTCCGCCTCGATCTCGTACTCGCGGCGCCCGGGGCGCGCGGCGCGCATGGCGCGCACGTGCGCGGCGGCCGAAATCTTCGCGGCGCGGCGCATGATGTCGAGCTCGTGCGCGTCCTTCACCAGGCGCATCTCGTCGAGCACGTGCAGCACGTCGAAGGCGCGGGCCGGCGCGGTCACGCCGGCGCGCGCCTGGGCGCGCACCGCGTCGAGCCAGCCGCGCAGCCGCGCGTCCAGCGCGGCGTCGCTGCCCATGGCGTGCCAGACCGCCGGCTGGTCGGCGAGCAGCTTCGGCAGTTCCTCGTCGAGCTTGTCGATGGTGAAGCTGCGCTCGAAGCCGAAGCGCTCGCGCGCGAGCTCGGGGCCGTGGCGCCAGCCGTCCCAGATCTCGCGCTCCTCGTTCTTCTCGCGGCAGAAGAGGATGGATTCCTGGGAATCGGCGCCCGCCACCACGACCACGACCGCTTCGGGCTCGGGAAACCCGGTGAGCCAGTAGAAGTGGCTGTCCCAGCGATACGGATAGTGCGCATCGCGGTTGCGCGCCTTCTCGGGCGCGGTGAAGACGATCGCGACTCCGCCGCCCTGGGCCCGCATCGTGGCGGCCAGGCGGGAACGTCGGGAAGCGTGAACCTGCATGCGTAACTCCTGCGTCAGCGACGCAATTGTGCATCGACGGCGGCGAGCCGCTCGGGGGTGCCCACGTCGATCCAGCGGCCGTCGTGCAGCTCGGCGCCCACGCGCCCGCGCGCAGCGGCCTCGCGCAGCAGCGGCGCCAGCCGGGCCGGCGCGTCGGGGTCGAGCCCCGCGAACAGCTCGGGCCGGTAGACGCCGATGCCGGAAAAGGTGAGGCTGCGCCGTCCCGCGTCGAGCAGGCCGTCGGCCAGCGCGAAATCGCCGTCGGGATGATGCGGCGGGTTCGGCACCAGCACGCACCAGGCGAGCAGCCGCGCGGCCTGCATCTGCGCGGCGATCGTCAGCGCACGCGCCAGAGGGAAGTCGCAGAAGACGTCGCCGTTGATCACCAGGAAGGGTTCGCTGCCGAGCAGTGGCAGCGCGTGCGCGATGCCGCCGGCGGTCTCGAGCGCGGGGTTCTCGGGCGACCAGGCAATCCGCAGGCCCCAGCGCGCGCCGTCGCCCAGCGCCCGCTCGAGCACGGCGCCCAGGTGCGCGTGGTTGATCACCACCTCGCGAAAGCCCGCTGCCGCCAGCGCCTCGAGATGCCAGGCGATCAGCGGCTTGCCGCCTGCCT
>MEEC01000134.1 GCA_001724315.1 Lautropia sp. SCN 70-15
CCTCCCCCTCTGCCTGCCGCTGTCCCTGCGTCTGCCCCGTGTCCCTTCCCGCGGCCGCGCCGAGGGCTCCCCGGGCCTGCGACGCCAGGAATCCGGCGGCGATGTCGGCGAACCCGCGGCCGCCCAGTTCTGCCTCGGCGTTCAGCTCGGCCATCCGCCGGGCGTCGATGCCGCCCGCCAGCGCCTGCAGGGCCGGCCAGGCCTCGGGAAAGCGCGCCGGCACGTCGGTCCGGTGGAGCACCACCGCGTCGTAGCGCGGAAAGTAGCCGAGATCGTCGCGCAGGACCTTCAGCCGGTATCGGCCGATCTTGGCGTCGGTCGAATAGATGTCGGTCACGTCGATCCTGCCGCCGGCGATCGCCTCGTAGGCCAGGCCGTGGTCCAGGCCGACCGGGCGGTGCTCGAGCCCGTAGCGCGCCTTCAGCCCCGGCCAGCCGTCGGCCCTGCCGAGGAACTCGTGCGACAGGCCGAGGCGCAATCCGGGGCGCGACGCGAGGTCGCCGATCGTCTCGAGCCCGGCGCCGGCCGCGATGTCGGAGCGGACCGCCAGCGCGTAGGTGTTCTCGAAGCCGAACGGGATCGACGCGGCGAGGCCGAGCGGCGCCAGGGCCCGGTTCACCGCCTCGAGCGAGCCGCTCGCGGCCGGCAGCTTCAGGATCTCGCGCTCGATCGTGCCGAGGTACTCCGGGTACAGGTCGATGCTGCCGGCCTGCAGCGCCGCGAAGAGGATCGCCGTGTTCCCCAGCCCCGGCCGGTGCTCGACCGGCGCATGGGGCCTGGCGGTGGCGACGAGGATCTCGGCCAGCACATAGGACTCGGTGAAGCGCTTGGAGCCGACCCGCAGGGTCTCGGCGGACACGGCCGGCGCGGCCGCGCCCAGCAGGCCCAGGATCGTCGTCCAGGTGGCGATGCAACGCCGCATGCGGGTCCTTCTGCTTGCTCGTGGTGGTCGGCGGCGGCACTTCTCGCGAGCCGGCCGAAGGAGAATAATGGTGGATTCACGTCGGCGCGCAAAGCGCCAGGCACCGCACGCATGGGAGGCTCACATGCTCGGCTCCGCTCCGCTCACCACGATGCTCCCGGTCGTCGACCTCGACCGGGCCCGCCACTTCTACCAGGACCGTCTCGGCCTGACGCCGATCGGCGATACGGCCGACGGCAAGTTCGAGTTCCAGTGCGGCGGCGCCACGCTGGCCTTGTTCCCCCGGCCCGGCGGCACGAAGGCCGAACACACCGCGGTCAGCTTCCGTGTGCACGACATCGCGGCCGAGATCGCCGATCTCGAATCGCGCGGCGTCGTGTTCGAGGACTACGACCTGCCGGGCCTGAAGACCGTCGGGCACGTCTGCGTGCTGGGCTCCGAGAAGGCCGCCTGGTTCAAGGACACCGAGGGCAACTACCTCTGCATTCACGAGGACCTTGCCTGACGGGCTGAGCTCGCGGGGCGACGCGCCGCCCCGCCGCGCTTGCCGCGGCCCGCGCCGGCCGCGGGGAAGAACACACGGCCCGGAGGGACTCCGGCGGCCGGCAGGTATACTTTCGGCCTCGCAAAAAGGAGACTTTCGTGTTCATTTCAACGGCTTACGCACAGGCTGCGGGCGGCGGCGCCGAATCGCAGCTGATCGGTTTCCTGCCGATCATCCTGATGTTCGTGGTGCTCTACTTCCTGATGATTCGTCCGCAGATGAAGCGCGCGAAGGAGCACAGGACCATGCTCGAGGCGCTCAAGAAGGGCGACGAGGTCGTCACCGCCGGCGGCTTGGTCGGGCGCGTCATCAAGGTCGGCGAGAGCTACGTGACCCTCGAGGTCGCGCGCAGCGAGGGCAAGGGCGGCGAGGGTGCGGTCGAGATGCACTTCCAGAAGTCGTCCGTGCAGACCCTGCTGCCCAACGGCACGATCAAGGCGATCTGAGCGCATGAACCGATACCCGGTCTGGAAGTACGCGATCCTGGCCATCGCGGTCGTATTCGGCCTGCTGTACACGCTGCCGAACTTCTTCGGCGAGGCGCCGGCCATCCAGGTCTCCAGCGGCAAGGCCACGGTCCGGCTCGAGCCGGCCATGGCGGGCCGGGTGGAAACGGCGCTTCGCGAGGCCGGGATCGAGCACACCGGGATCTTCGCCGACGCCAACTCGATCAAGGCGCGGTTCCGCAACACCGACACGCAGTTGCGCGCGAAGGACGTCGTCTCCCGCGCGCTGAATCCCGATCCGGCCGACCCGACATGGATCGTGGCGCTGAACCTGCTGTCCAACTCGCCCAACTGGCTCACCAGCATCGGCGCGCTGCCGATGTACCTGGGCCTGGACCTGCGCGGCGGCGTGCACTTCCTGCTGCAGGTGGACATGAAGGAGGCGCTGAACAAGCGCATCGAGGCCACCGTCGGCGACCTGCGCACGCTGATGCGCGACAAGAACATCCGCCACGCGGGCATCGCGCGCGTGGGTGACGGCGTCGAGGTGCGCTTCCGCGACGCGGACACGCGCAATCGCGCGCGCAACCTGATCGCCGACAGCCTGGCCGACCTGGCCACCGTCGATGCCGGCGAGGGCGAAGACCTGCGCCTGGTGGCGAGCTTCAAGCCCGAGGCCGCGCGCCGAATCCAGGACAACGCGCTCAAGCAGAACATCACCACCCTCAGCAACCGGGTCAACGAGCTGGGCGTGGCCGAACCGGTCATCCAGCAGCAAGGCGCCGACCGCGTCGTGGTCCAGCTGCCGGGCGTGCAGGACACCGCCAAGGCCAAGGACATCCTGGGCCGCACCGCCACGCTCGAGGTGCGAATGGTCTGCGAGTCCCCGGAGGAGCTGGCCGCGCTGAACGCCGGCACGGTGCCCTTCGGCTGCGAGCGCTACAGCGAGCGCGGCGGCCGGCCCATCCTGGTGCGCCGGCAGATCATCCTGACCGGCGAGAACCTGAACGACGCCCAGGCCGGCTTCGACGACACCCAGCAGCCGGCCGTGCACCTGAACCTCGACGCCAAGGGCGCGCGCATCTTCCGCGACGTCACCCGCGAGAACGTCGGCAAGCGCATGGCCATCCTGCTCTTCGAGAAGGGCAAGGGCGAGGTCGTCACCGCGCCGGTGATCCGCTCCGAGATCGGCGGAGGCCGGGTGCAGATCAGCGGCGCCATGACCACCCAGGAAGCCAACGACACCGCGCTGCTGCTGCGCGCCGGCTCGCTGGCCGCCCCGATGGAGATCATCGAGGAGCGCACGATCGGCCCGAGCCTGGGCGCCGAGAACATCGCCAAGGGTTTCAACTCCACGATGTGGGGCTTCCTGGCGGTCGCGGCCTTCATGTCGATCTACTACATGCTGTTCGGCGTGATCTCGTCGATCGCGCTGTCGGTGAACCTGCTGCTGCTGGTCGCGCTGCTGTCCCTGCTGCAGGCCACGCTCACGCTGCCCGGCATCGCCGCGATCGCGCTCACGCTGGGCATGGCGATCGACGCCAACGTGCTGATCAACGAGCGGGTGCGCGAGGAGCTGCGCAACGGCGCCACGCCGCAGGCGGCGATCGCCGCCGGCTACGACCGCGCCTGGGCCACCATCCTCGACTCGAACGTGACCTCGCTGATCGCGGGCCTGGCCTTGCTGGTCTTCGGTTCGGGCCCGGTGCGCGGCTTCGCGGTCGTCCACTGCCTGGGCCTGCTCACGTCGATGTTCTCGGCGGTCTTCTTCTCGCGCGGCCTGGTCAACCTCTGGTACGGCGGCCGCAAGAAGCTCGCGAAGATCTCGATCGGCCAGATCTGGAAACCCGACTCCGCGGCCTGAGGCGCGGACCAAAGCCTCGAGGCAGCTGAACAATGGAATTCTTCCGGATCCGGCGCGACATCCCGTTCATGCGCCACGCGCTGGTGCTGAACGCCGTGTCGATCATCACCTTCGTGCTCGCGGTGTTCTTCCTGGCCACCCGCGGGCTTCACCTATCGATCGAGTTCACCGGCGGCACGGTCATGGAGGTCGGCTACGCGCAGAGCGCCGACCTGGGCAAGATCCGCGAAACCATCGGCGGACTCGGCTACACCGACGCGCAGGTGCAGAACTTCGGCACCTCGCAGGACGTCATGATCCGCCTGCCGCTGCGCTCGGAAGCGGGGCAGACCTCGGCCGCGCAGAGCGAGGAGGTGATGGCCGCGCTGAAGGCGGCCGACGCCGGCGCCGAGCTCAGGCGGGTCGAGTTCGTGGGCCCGCAGATCGGCAAGGAGCTGTTCACCGACGGCGCCATGGCGCTGCTCTTCGTGATCGTCGGCATCATCGCTTACCTGGCGATCCGCTTCGAATGGAAGTTCGCGGTGGCGGCCATCGTCGCCAACCTGCACGACGTGGTGATCATCCTCGGCTTCTTCGCCTTCTTCCAGTGGGAGTTTTCGCTCTCGGTGCTGGCTGCGGTGCTGGCGGTGCTGGGTTACTCGGTAAACGAGTCGGTCGTCATCTTCGACCGGATCCGCGAGTACTTCCGCAAGTTCCGCAAGATCGGCACCGCGGAGGTGATCGACAAGGCCATCACCAGCACGATCTCGCGAACCATCATCACGCACGGCTCCACGCAGATCATGGTGCTGTCGATGCTGCTGTTCGGCGGCCCGTCGCTGCACTACTTCGCGGTGGCGCTGACCATCGGCATCCTGTTCGGGATCTACTCGTCGGTGTTCGTGGCCGCCGCGATCGCGATGTGGCTGGGCGTCACCCGCGAGGACCTGGTCAAGCCGAAGAAGAAGGACGAGGGCGAGCCCGAGCTTCCCTGAGGGCGCGCCGGCCCGCACCTGAGCGCGCGCCGCCCCTGGTCACGGACGGCCCCACGAGTCGAGGACACCGACGATGCGAGAGGACACGGTTCGGGTCTGGGACCTGCCTACCCGGCTCTTTCACTGGGGTCTGGCGGCCTGCGTGATCGGCTCGCTGGTCACGATCAACCTGGGCGGCAATGCGGTGGCCTGGCATTTCCGCTTCGGCTACGCCATCCTCACGCTGCTGATCTTCCGGCTCGCCTGGGGCTTCGTCGGCCCCCGCTACGCGCGCTTCGCGTCCTTCCCGCCGAACCCCATGGCGGCGCTCCGCTACCTGCGCGGCCAGGAGCGGAGCGTGGCCGGACACAGCCCGCTGGGCGCGCTGTCGGTCTATGCATTGCTGCTGTCGCTCGCCTTCCAGGCCGGCACCGGGCTCTTCGCCAACGACGCGATCATGTGGGACGGCCCGCTGCGCAACACGGTCAGCAATGCCACCAGCGACTGGCTGACCTCGCTGCACAAGACCAACCGCTTCGTGCTGCTGGGGCTGATCGCGCTGCACCTCGCGGCGATCGCCTACTACGCGCTGCTCGAGCGCAAGCCGCTGGTGCGCCCCATGATCACCGGCGACGCGCCGCTGCCGGCCGACCAGCCGCGCGCCGGCGCCGCCGGGGACGGCCTTCGGGAACGCTCGCTCGCATCCATCCTGCTCGCGGCCAGCGGCGGAATCGTCTGGGCGGTGATCGAACTGCTGCCCTGAATCGTCGGGCGCGACACGCCCGGCCGAACCCGTGGCGCCCAGCTGCTTGCGAAGACCGTCGAGGCTGCCGACAGCATCCGGCAGCTTGGCCGTCTCGGCCATCAGCTTGTCCTGCAAGGACTTGAAATCGTCCGCGTTCTTCCAGGGATCGCCCTTCACGTTGGAGAAACCGCCATCGGAGCCCGGCGTGAACGCCTCCCAGGGGAGCCTCGACATGGTCTGGATCAGCTGGGCGGAAGCCTTGGCGGACGCCGCGTCGAAGGGCTTCTCTCCCTTGGCCATGGCCGACAGCCGGCCCATGTGATTGGCCATCACGGTGAAGGCGGACTGTCGGTAGTCGATCGCGTCTTCGGCCTTGGCGAACTGCGCGGCGGCAGGCGTGGCAACCAGGCTGCCGGCGGCGACGGCAAGGGCCATGGCCGCGACGACGAGATTCTTGTTCATTGGGCGCTCCTCGTGGGGGTAAGGGATCGGGAAGGGATCCCGGGGGCAAACGCATTGCCCCCTCGGATTATTCCCGAAGGCCGGAGCGGCACCAACGGCTTCCCCGCGGGGAGGTCGGGTTAGCGTGTCGGAACCGGGTCAGGCGCGCCGCGCAAGCTCGGCGGCCTTGCCGACGTAGGAGGCCGGCGTCAACGCCTTCAGGCGCGCCTTGGCATCGTCGGGAATGGCCAGGCCGTCGACGAAGGCGGCCAGGTCGGCCGCGGTGATCCGCTTGCCGCGGGTCAGCTCCTTGAGCTGCTCGTACGGATTCTCGACGCCATAGCGGCGCATCACGGTCTGGACGGGCTCGGCGAGCACCTCCCAGTTGGCGTCCAGGTCGGCCGCCATGCGCGGCGCATCGACCTCGAGCTTGCCCAGGCCGCGCTGGCAGGCATCCCAGGCCAGCAGCGAGTAGCCCAGCGCCACGCCCATGTTGCGCAGCACGGTGGAGTCGGTCAGGTCGCGCTGCCAGCGCGAGACCGGCAGCTTGGCCGACAGGTGGCCGAGCAGCGCATTGGCCAGCCCGAGGTTGCCCTCGGAATTCTCGAAGTCGATCGGGTTGACCTTGTGCGGCATGGTCGAAGAGCCGATCTCGCCGGCCTTGGTGCGCTGCCGGAAATAGCCGAAGGCGATGTAGCCCCAGACGTCGCGGTCGAAGTCGAGCAGCACCGTGTTCAGCCGGGCGATCGCGTCGAACAGCTCGGCCATCCAGTCGTGCGGCTCGATCTGGATCGTGTAGGGGTTGAACACCAGGCCCAGCGACTCGACGACGCCCCGGCAGAAGGCTTCCCAGTCGAAGTCCGGCCAGGCCGAGAGGTGAGCGTTGTAGTTGCCCACCGCGCCGTTGAGCTTGGCCAGCGGCTGCACGCGCTCGAGCGCCGCGATCGCGCGCTCGAGGCGCGCCAGCACGTTGGCCATCTCCTTGCCGAGCGTGGTCGGCGAGGCCGGCTGGCCGTGGGTGCGCGACAGCATGGGCACGGCTGCGTGCTCGTGGGCCATCGCGCGCAGCGTGGCGGCGATGCCGCGCGCCGCCGGCAGCAGCACCTCGTCGCGGGCGGCCTTCAGCATCAGCGCGTGCGAGGTGTTGTTGATGTCCTCGGACGTGCACGCGAAGTGGATGAACTCGGAGGCGGCGACCAGCTCGGGGTGCTCGCGCACCGACTCCTTCAGGAAGTACTCGACCGCCTTCACGTCGTGGTTGGTGACCCGCTCGATCTCCTTGATGCGCGCCGCGTGCGAGGCATCGAAGCGGTCGACCAGCGCGCGCAGGAAGTCGCGCGAGCCCTGCGAGAAGGGCTTCAGCTCGTCGAAGCCGGCGTCGGACAGCGCGATCAGCCACTCGACCTCGACCTTGACCCGGTGGCGCATGAAGCCGGCTTCGGACATCAGCGCCCGCAGCGGCCCCATCCGGGAGGCGTAGCGGCCGTCGAGCGGCGAGAGCGCGGTCAGTTCTGAAAGATCGGTCAGCGAGGCATTCATGGCGGGTTCCGGATCCGGGCGAAAAGCCTCAAATCCTAGCATTCGCGCGGTTCCGGCCCCTTCGACGGAGCCTTAACCGGGTAAGGGCGTTTGCTATACTGAATCGCGACCAACCTCCGGCAGCCGCCAGATGAAGCTCCTCGGATCCATCACCAGCCCTTACGTTCGCAAGGTTCGCGTGGTAATGGCCGAGAAGAGAATCGAGGCCCAGTTCGAGCTGGTCGACGTCAATGCCGAGGACTCGCCCATCGTGCAGTCCAACCCGCTCGGCAAGATTCCCTGCCTGATCATGGACGACGGCGGCGCGGTCTTCGACTCGCGCGTGATCGTCGAATACCTGGACAACCTCACGCCGGTGCATCGGCTGATCCCGCCCAACGGGCGGGCCCGTGTCGAGGTCCGCACCTGGGAGGCCCTGGCCGACGGCCTGCTCGACGCCGCGCTGCTGGTGCGCGCCGAGCAGACGCAGCGCACCGAGGCCCAGCGCAGCCCCGAGGTCATCGCCCGGCAAATGGGCAAGATCGAGCGCGCGCTGGCGGCCATGTCCAGTGGCCTGTCCGACAAGCCCTGGTGCGCCGACGGCAAGTATTCGCTGGCGGACATCGCGGTCGGGTGCGCCCTGGGCTACCTCGACTTCCGCTTTCCTCAGCTCGGCTGGCGCGCGCAGTTCTCGAACCTGGCCGCGCATGCCGAGAAGCTGTTCGCGCGACCCAGCTTCGCCGACACGCGCCCCTCCTGAACGCCTGAATAAATCTACTGCGCGCCCCGATCTCGTACCTGCGATGCTCGCCGTACTTCTCCGTACGGCTGCGCTTCTCGGCGCGACCTCGGGGCGCTCGCTACGATTTCTCCGGACTTTCCTGAGACCCCTGCGGATCACGCGTCGGCCGAGGCAATGATCCCGCCGCCGAGGCAGACTTCGCCGCGGTAGAGCACCGCACTCTGGCCCGGCGTGACCGCCCATTGCGGCTGCTCGAAGGCCAGCTTGAAACGGTCGCCGTCGAGCGGCTCGAAGGCGCAGCGCGCGTCGGTCTGACGGTAGCGCGTCTTGGCACCCAGCGAACCGTCGTCGAGCGGCGGCTCGCCGGCGATCCAGCTGGCGCTGTCGGCCTCGAGCCCGCGGCTCATCAGCCACGGGTGGTCGTGGCCCTGCACCACCACCAGCGCGTTGCGGGCCAGGTCCTTGCGGGCGACGAACCACGGGTCGCCGCTGCCCTCGCGCTGGCCGCCCACGCCCAGGCCCTTGCGCTGGCCCAGCGTGTAGAAGGACAACCCCTGGTGCTCGCCGACGACCCGGCCGTCGTCG
Source organism: Lautropia sp. SCN 70-15 (assembly GCA_001724315.1). Lineage (GTDB taxonomy): Bacteria > Pseudomonadota > Gammaproteobacteria > Burkholderiales > Burkholderiaceae_E > Zeimonas. The sequence continues at coordinate 8,761 of MEEC01000134.1, forward strand.
CTCACGATGGGCCCGGGCTTCGTGGGCAGGTAGCGGTTCAGGAACTCGCGGAAGGGCCGCTCGCCGATGAAGCAGATGCCGGTGGAGTCCTTCTTGGCCGCGTTGGGCAGGCCGATGCGCTGCGCGATCTCGCGCACCTCGCGCTTGTGCAGGTGACCGATCGGGAACATCGCGCGCGAGAGCTGTGCCTGCGTGAGCCGGTGCAGGAAGTAGCTCTGGTCCTTGCCGGGATCCAGCCCTCGCAGCAGCTCGAAGCGCCCGTCGGCCTCGCGCACCCGCGCGTAGTGACCGGTGGCGATCCGCTCGGCGCCCATCGCGATGGCGTGGTCGAGGAAGGCCTTGAACTTGATCTCGGCATTGCACAGCACGTCGGGGTTCGGCGTGCGGCCGGCCGAGTACTCGCGAAGGAACTCCGCGAACACCCGGTCCTTGTACTCGGCCGAAAAATTGACCGCCTCGAGCTCGACGCCGACGACATCCGCGGCGGCGGCGGCGTCGATCAGGTCCTGCCGGGTGGAGCAGTACTCGCCGTCGTCGTCGTCCTCCCAGTTCTTCATGAACAGGCCGATCACCTCCCAGCCCTGCTGCTTGAGCAGCCAGGCGGTGACCGACGAATCGACGCCGCCGGACATCCCGACCACGACGCGGCGCGCGCTCATCGCAGGCAGGAAGGGTCGGTGTGGATCAGCTCGAGCGGGAAGCGCCGGCCGGCGAGCCAGTCGTCCACCGTGCGCATGACCAGCGGGCTGCGGTGCCGCCCGCTCGCCGCGCGAAGCTCGTCGGCGCTCAGCCAGAGCGCCCTGACGATGCCGGTGTCCAGCGCCCTGCCCGGCTCCTCGGCCAGGAAGCGGCAGGCGAAAGCGAAGCGCAGGTAGCTGACGTCGAGCCCCAGCGCCGGCCGGTGGAATCGGGTCATGTAGACCCCGACCAGCGCCTCGGGCTCGACGCGGCAGGCGGTTTCCTCGAGCGCCTCGCGGGCCACCGCCTGCGGCAGCGACTCGCCCGGGTCGAGATGGCCGGCCGGCTGGTTGAGCCGCAAGCCGTCAGGGGTCTCTTCCTCGACGATCAGGAAGCGCCCGTCGCGCTCGACGACCGCCGCCACCGTGGTGCTGGGCTTCCAGTTGCTCATCCGGGGAGGATACCGCAGCCGCCCCGTCCCGCCGGCCGCAGCAAGGGCCGCAGTGGGAAGCCATGGTATAAAGAAGGGTTAAGGAGCCCGCTGGGCTCCGTCTTTTTTCCATCAGATTCTCGAGGCCCCTCGCGGGGCGTCCATGGGAGGGTGCATGCGCATCGGCGTTCCCGCGGAAACCCGGGCAGGTGAGACCCGGGTCGCCGCCACGGCGGAAACCGTCAAGAAGCTGGTCTCTGCGGGCCATCAGGTCGTCGTCGAGCACGATGCCGGCCTGCGCGCGAGCCAGACCGACGAGGCCTACACGGCCGCGGGGGCCGCGATCGGCTCGGCGGCGGACGCGCTCGGCGCCGAACTGGTGCTCAAGGTGCGCGCGCCCGACGAGCAGGAGCTGGCGGCCATGCCGCGCGGGGCCACGCTGGTCGGCATGCTCGATCCCTTCGATCGCGAAGGCCTGGAGAAGATCGCGGCCGCCGGCCTGACGGCCTTCGCGCTCGAGGCCGCGCCGCGCACCACGCGCGCTCAGAGCATGGACGTGCTGTCCTCGCAGGCCAACATCGCCGGCTACAAGGCGGTGCTGCTGGCGGCCAACGTCTACCAGCGCTTCTTCCCGATGATGATGACCGCCGCCGGCACCGCCAAGGCGGCGCGGGTGGTCATCCTGGGCGCCGGCGTGGCCGGCCTGCAGGCGATCGCCACCGCCAAGCGGCTGGGCGCGGTCATCGAGGCCTCCGACGTGCGGCCGGCGGTCAAGGAGCAGGTCGAGTCGCTGGGCGCCAAGTTCATCGACGTGCCCTTCGAAACCGAGGAAGAGCGCGAGATCGCCCAGGGCGTGGGCGGCTACGCCCGCCCGATGCCCGAGAGCTGGATGAAGCGGCAGGCCGCGCTGGTGGCCGAGCGCATCCGCCAGGCCGACATCGTGATCACCACCGCGCTGATCCCGGGCCGCAAGGCGCCGGTGCTGGTCACCGAGGACATGGTCAAGTCGATGAAGCCGGGCTCGGTCATCGTGGACATGGCGGTCGAGCGGGGCGGCAACTGCCCGCTGTCCGAGGCGGGCCGCACCGTGATCAAGCACGGCGTCACGCTGGTCGGCGAGACCAACCTGCCGGCCATGCTGGCGGCGGACGCGTCGGCGCTCTACGCGCGCAACGTGCTCGACTTCCTGAAGCTGATCGTCACCAAGGAAGGCACGCTGAACGTCGACATGGCCGACGACATCGTGGCGGCCTGCCTGATGGCCCGCGACGGCCAGCTGCTGCGCCAGTGATCCCGCGCGCCGCGGCGAGCCGCGGCGGCAACCCGACATTCACCGAGGATTTCCGATGGAAGCCATCTCTCCCACCATCGTCAACCTGATCATCTTCGTGCTGGCCATCTACGTCGGCTACCACGTGGTCTGGAACGTCACGCCGGCGCTGCACACGCCGCTCATGGCGGTCACCAACGCGATCTCGGCGATCGTCATCGTCGGCGCCATGCTTGCCGCGGCGCTCACCGAGACCGGCCTGGGCAAGACCATGGGCGTGCTGGCGGTCGCGCTGGCCGCGGTGAACGTCTTCGGCGGCTTCCTGGTCACGCGCCGGATGCTCGAGATGTTCAAGAAGAAGGAGCCGAAGGCGAAGGCGGCCGAGTCCAAGGCATGACCCGCAACGGCTTCATCCTGCTGATGCTGACCACGGTGGTCGCGATCTTCATCGGCGCCACCGTCGCCGAGCGCTACACCGACGAAGGCTTCGGCAGGACCCTGATGGTGGGCGCGATCGCCGCGGCGATCGTGTTCCCGGTTTCCTGGCTGGCCGAGAAGTTCGGCCTGGTCAAGGGCAAGTTCGATCCCTCCAAGCTCGGAGCGCCGCAGGACGGCGAAGGCCGCGACATTCGCGGCGGAGACCAAAAATGAGCCTGAATCTCGTCGTACTTCTTTATCTCGTCGCCTCGATCTGCTTCATCCAGGCGCTCAAGGGGCTGTCGCACCCGACCACCTCGCGGCTGGGCAACACCTTCGGCATGGTGGGCATGGCGATCGCCGTGCTCACCACCATCGCGCTGATCGTCAAGCTCTCGGGCGATGCCGGCGCGCTGGGCCTGGGCTGGGTCGTGCTGGGCGTCGCCATCGGCGGCACGGCCGGCACGCTCATGGCCAAGCGGGTCGAGATGACCAAGATGCCCGAGCTGGTCGCCTTCATGCACTCGATGATCGGCCTGGCCGCGGTGTTCATCGCGATCGCCGCGGTGGCCGAGCCCTGGGCTTTCGGCATCGCCGGCAAGGGCCAGCCGATCCCGCTGGGCAACCGGCTCGAGCTGTTCATCGGCACCTTCGTCGGCGCGATCACCTTCTCGGGCTCGGTGATCGCCTTCGGCAAGCTGTCGGGCAAGTACAAGTTCCGCCTGTTCCAGGGCGCGCCGGTGGTGTTCGCCGGCCAGCACATGCTGAACCTCGCGCTGGCGCTGGCCATGCTGGGCTTCGGCCTGTGGTTCTTCCTGACCCAGCAGTGGACGCCGTTCTGGATCATGACCCTCCTGGCCTTCGTGCTCGGCGTGCTGATCATCATCCCGATCGGCGGCGCCGACATGCCGGTGGTGGTGTCGATGCTGAACAGCTACTCGGGTTGGGCGGCAGCGGGCATCGGCTTCTCGCTGAACAACAGCATGCTGATCATCGCCGGCTCGCTGGTCGGTTCGTCGGGCGCGATCCTCTCGTACATCATGTGCAAGGCGATG
>MEEC01000135.1 GCA_001724315.1 Lautropia sp. SCN 70-15
CAGCGCAGGCGTGAGGCGCAGGCGGCCTTCGACCGCGCGAGCGCCCAGCTCGCGCAGGCCTCGCGGCAACCGGTCGAGGCGCTCCGAGAACGGCTGACGGGACTCGACGCCGAACGGCTGGACGCCGACGAGACCGCGTGCACCCGCGCGCTGGCCGATCTGGAAGACGAACTGCGCGCCGCGCGCGAGGCCGAGGAGACCGCCCGGCACGCCCTGCGCGCGATCGACGGCGCGGACACCGCGGCGGCCGCGCGCGAGACGATGGAGCAGGCGGCGGCCCGGATCCGGGGCGACCTACCCGCCTGGATCCGCACCCGCCTCGCCCACGCCCTGCTCGGCGAGGCGACGAAGCGCTTCCGCGACCGTGCCCAGGGACCGATGCTGCGCGCCGCCTCCGCCTACTTCGAGCGGATGACAGAGGGGGCCTTCACAAGGCTGGTGACCGACGATTCCGCCGCCGACCGACCGGTGTTGCTGGCCGAGCGGCGCGACGGCCGCAGGATCGGCATCGAAGCCATGAGCGAGGGCACCTGCGACCAGCTCTACCTGGCCCTGCGCCTCGCCGCGCAGGAACTGCGCCGGGAAGCGGGCGTCGACCTGCCGGTCGTGCTCGACGACGTCCTGATGACCTCCGACGACCGGCGCGCGGCGCACATGCTGCAGGCGCTCGCGGATTTCGCGCAGACCGGCCAGGCGATCGTGTTCACCCACCACGGGCACCTGGTGGACCTTGCCCGCGCCGCCCTGCCGGCGGACAGGCTGGTCGTGGCCGAGCTCACCGGGTGATCCGCGGACCGGCCGCGCAGATCGGATTCCACGATTTGCGCCAGCGCAAGACGCTCTCGGCAGAGCGCCCTACACTGACAGGATCGAAACCCCGTCAATCGAGGTGAGTCCCATGTACAAGCGAATCCTGGTTCCCGTGGACGGCTCCGAGTTCGCCGAGCAGATGATTCCGCACGCGACCGCGATCGCGCGCGCCACCGGCGCGGGCGTCACGCTGCTGCGGATCGTGTCCGATGCCGCCGACCAGGCCGACGCCCGGGTCCATGTCGTCAAGCGGGCCGAAAGCGTGGGCGCCGAGGGCCTATGCATCGTGGCCAAGGGCGAAGCCGCCGACGCCATCCGGATCGAGGCCGAGCGGGTGCCGGGCACCCTGGTCGCCCTCTCCTCCCACGGTCGCAGCGGCGCCGCCGAGGCGATCTTCGGCAGCGTCGCGCTCGACGTGCTGCGCGGCTCGCGCTCGCCGATCCTGGTCTTCCGCCCGGACTCGCGGACCTCGGCCGCGCCGGTCCCGAAGATCGGCCGAATCGTGGTTCCGCTCGACGGCAGCAAGGAGTCGGAATCGATCGTTCCGCAGGCCGCCGAATTCGCGAAGTGGCTGGGCGCGCGCATCGTGGTCGTGTCGGTGCTCGACCCCTCGCCTCGTCTCGCCCCGGGCATTCCGGCCGGCGACGTCCAGGAGTCCAGTTACGTGCATGGCCGAGCGACCGACATCGCCCAGCGCTACGGCGTGGCCACCGGCTGGGAAGTCCTGCACGGCGACCCGAAGGAGGCGATCCCGCAGTTCGTGCGCAGCCTGGGCGACGCCATGCTCGCCATGACCACCCACGGCCGCAGCGCTCTGCGCACCGTCGTGGCGGGCAGCTGCACCGCGAGCTGCCTGCGCGAGTCCGGCGTGCCGGTGCTCACCCGGCTGCCCTGAGCGTCCCGCGAGATCGGGCCGCGCAGCAGATTTCTTCACACGTTCTCAGACCTCGAAGGGCAGGCCCACGTAGTTCTCGGCCAGCGAGGTCGACGCGGCCGCCGAGCCGACAACGTAGTCCAGCTCCGCTTCCTGGATCTTCTGGCCGAATTCGCCGGTGTCCGGGAAGCGGTGCATCATCGAGGTCATCCACCACGAGAAGCGCACCGACTTCCACACCCGGCGCAGGCAGCGCGCCGAGTAGTGGTCGATCTCGCGCATCGTGCCGCTGCGGTAGTGGTCGATCAGCGCGCGCGACAGGTAGTGGATGTCGCTGCCCGCCAGGTTGAGTCCCTTGGCGCCGGTGGGCGGCACGATGTGCGCCGCATCGCCGGCCAGCATCAGGTGGCCGAAGCGCATCGGTTCGGCCACGAAGCTGCGCAGCGGCGCGATGCTCTTCTCGATCGACGGCCCCGTGACCAGGTTGGCCACCGCCTCGTGGTCCAGCCGGCGCTTCAGTTCTTCCCAGAAGCGCTCGTCCGGCCAGTCCTCGACGCGGTCGTCGAGCGAGCACTGCACGTAGTAGCGACTGCGGGTGCGCGAGCGCATGCTGCACAGTGCGAAGCCGCGCTCGTGGTTCGCGTAGATCAGCTCGTCGGACACCGCCTTCACGTCGGCCAGGATGCCCAGCCAGCCGAAGGGATAGATGCGCTCGTAGGTCTTGATCGACCCCGAGGGCACGCTCGCCCGGCTCACGCCGTGATAGCCGTCGCAACCGGCGATGAAGTCGCAACGGATCTCGTGCTCGACGCCGTCCTTGCGGTAGCGCACGAAGGGCGAGTCGCCGTCGAAGTCGTGCAGGCTGACCTGCTCGGCCTCGTAGACGGTCTTCGCGCCGGCCGCCGCGCGGGCATCCATCAGGTCGCGGGTCACCTCGGTCTGGCCGTAGACGGTGACCGACTTGCCGGTCAGGCCCTGCAGGTCGATCCGGTGCCGCTTGCCGTCGAAGCAGAGCTCGATGCCGCCGTGCACCAGCCCCTCGGCGTGCAGCCGCTTGCCCACGCCCGCCTCGTCGAGCAGGTCGACCGTGCCCTGCTCCAGCACGCCGGCGCGGATGCGCGACAGCACGTAGTCGGCGCTGCGCTGCTCGAGGATGATCGCGTCGATGCCCGCCCGGTGCAGCAACTGGCCCAGCAGCAGGCCCGCCGGCCCGGCCCCGATGATCGCCACCTGTACCCGCATCGTCTCCGCCTCCTGTCGCTCGAACTTGTCCCGAATCGATCGGGAAAGGATACGCGATTCGACTCAGGGATAATGCCGGCTTCGCGCATCCCGCTCCGTCGTTCCGGACCCCCTCCCAATGGCCCTCGTCTACTTCGTTCGCCACGCCCAGGCCTCCTTCGGCAGCCGCAACTACGATCAGCTGTCCGAGCTCGGCCGCCAGCAGGCGCGCTGGCTCGGCGAGTGGTTCGCGGCCCACGACGTCCGCTTCAGGCGGGTGCTGGCCGGCACCCTGGTCCGGCAGCAGGACACGGCCCGCGAGATCCTCGCGGCCACCGGCGGCGATGCGGGCGCCATCGAGACCCACGGCGGCCTCGACGAATACCAGGGCGAGGCCATCTGGGCGGCGCACACGAGCGGCGGCGACCCGATCGCCGCCCAGCGCGCCGACTACAAGGCCTACTGGCGGACCTTCCGCGACGCGATGGAGGCCTGGTCTGAGGACAGGCTGACCGGTGTCCCGGAAAGCTGGGGCGAATTTGGCGCGCGCGTGCGCGACGCGCTGCAGACGGCGACCCGCGACACCACGCGCGAGGACGCCCTGCTGGTCGTGAGCTCCGGCGGCGCGATCGGCCGCGCGATCGCCGACATCGTCGGCAGCCCCTCGAAGGTCGCGATCGAATTCAACCTGCAGTTCCGCAACACCGGCTTCTGCGAGCTGATCTCGGGCGGCGGCGCGATGCGGATGCTCAGCTTCAACGCGATCCCGCACCTGATGCGCCCGGACCGGCGCAAGGCGATCACCTTCGCCTGAGCGCGGCGCGTTCAGCCGGCGATCACGCCACAGGCCACGCGCCCGCCCGCGTTGCCGGTCGGATCGGTCTTCAGGTCGTCGGGCTGCGCGTGAACCACGACCGCGCGGCCGATGATCCCGTCCGCCGCGCTGCGGCTGACCGAGATGCCGCGCACCCGGAGGTCCACCGTGGCGCGGCCCGATGCGTCGAACACCACGTTGCCGAGATCGCCGGCGTGATGCCCGACCGGCGATGCGCCGTGACGCAGACGATGCGGGTTGAAGTGGCCGCCCGCGCTGCTCGCGTCGCGCGCGCTGCAGTCGCCTTTCTCGTGGATGTGCAGGCCCTTGGGCCCCGGCGAGTGCCCGGCGAGCTCGCCTCGGATCCTGACCATGCTGCCCGTCTGGACGAAGACGAGCTGCCCGCTCACCGACGAGCCGCTGGCCGGCCGGATCACGGCCCTCGCGGTCGGCTCCTCCAGCGACACGGTGGCGCAGGCGCCCAGCGCCAGGAATCCGGCGATGGCGCCAAGGATCGGCATGGCTCGAACTGTCACGGCTGTCTCCTCCTCGTTGTCGGCGCGATTCAGGCGAATCCGATCTCGACCCGCTTGTTCTTCTTTCCTTCGCTGCGGATCTTCAGCACCTTCACCCGACCGATCTCGCCGATGTTGCGCACGTGAGTGCCGCCGCAGGGCTGGAGGTCGATGCCGGGGATCTTCAGCAGCCGCACCCGGCCCGCGCCTCGCGGCGGCTGCACGCTCATCGTCTTGACCAGCTCGGGCTTGGCATCGAGCTCGGCGTCGGTGATCCACACGGTCTCGGTGTCGACGCCACGCTCGATCAGCGCATTGACCTCCCGCTCGATCCTCTCCGCATCGAGCAGGCTCATGTCGATGTCGAAGTCCAGCCTGCCCTTGTCGGGCGCGATGTTGCCGCCGGTCACCGGCGCCACCACCACGCAGGACAGCACGTGCAGGCAGGTGTGGATGCGCATCATCGCGTAGCGGCGATCCCAGTCGATCTCGGCGCCGACCTCGTCACCGACCGAGAGCGGCGGCGCGCCGGCCTCGGGAACGTGGACCGCGCTGTCCAGGTCCTCGCCCTTGCGGGTGTCGGCAATGCGCACCGCCGTCCCGTCTGCCCGGCGCAGCCAGCCGGTGTCGCCGGCCTGGCCGCCCCCCATCGGGTAGAAGACCGTACGGTCGAGTTCGTAGCCGCGCTCGGTCACCGCGGTCACGCGGGCGGTGCAGGACTTCAGGTAGGCGTCGTCGCGAAAGAGCAGTTCGGTGGGCATGGTTCGTCGGGCAGGGGTCACAGGCGGCCGGCGCGGATCGCATCGAACCAGGCCTCGAGCGCGATGGCCATCACCGACATCATCAGCGTGGCGCCCAGCATCAGGGACAGGATCGCCACGAAGACCGGCCCCCAGCGGCTCGCCGATGCGATGCCGGAACCGGGGTTGCGCCGGGCGTCCCACTTCTCGTCGGGCGTCAGCGAGATCAGGATCGCCTCGAGCATCGCCACCAGCGCCACCAGCGCGGCCACGAAGAAGCCCGGATGGCGGAACCAGGCCTCGCCACCGTCAGCGATGGCGAGACCCATCGCGGGCATCGCGATCACCGGGTACAGCCACCACAGACGCGAGCCGAGATAGAGGCGGTGGGCGCCGGCCCAGCCGAGGAACAACGCCAGGGCGCCGGCCAGGGTCTTCGAGCGGTGGGGCTGGTTCATGAGGTCGATCGGAAACGTCGTAGACAGTAGCGTGGGGTCGGACGCAAGTCTAACCGGTGCCCCCGCCCTGCTAGACTGGACCGCGTTCCGGTCGAGGCCGACGCGTTTCCGGCCGACCGCCTTTTTCCGGCCCTCATCCGGCCGCCCGCGCCCATGCTGCAAGACACTCCGAACGCCGCCTCCGACGAGGCCGGCCGGCCGCTGCAATCGGTGATCCGCCAGTCGATCCGCATCCGCGGCGCGCGGCAGAACAACCTGAAGAACGTCGACCTCGACATCCCGACCGGCGAGCTCGTCGTCGTCACCGGCGTGTCCGGCTCGGGCAAGTCCTCGCTGGTCTTCGACACGCTGTACGCGGAGGGCCAGCGCCGCTACGTCGAGACCTTCTCCGCCTACGCGCGCCAGTTCCTCGACCGGATGGACAAGCCGCAGGTGGACCGCATCGAAGGCGTTCCGCCCGCGATCGCCATCGACCAGACCAACCCGGTGCGCACCTCGCGCTCCACGGTCGGCACGATGACCGAACTGAACGACCACCTGAAGCTGCTGTTCGCCCGCGCGGCGCAGCTGCACTGCCGCCGCTGCGCGCGGCCGGTCAGGCGCGACACCGTGGCCAGCGTGCGCGCCGAGATGGCGCGCCGGGCGGCCGAGGCCGGCGACCCCAGGCTGGTCGTGAGCTTCCCGGTCACGGTGCCGGCCAACTTCGGCGAGGACGAAATCCGCGCCCACCTCGAGGCGCAGGGCTACACGAGGATCCAGGCGACCGAGCGGGTCGCTGCCGGGCAAGGCGAAGCCGGGCCAGCGAAGCCGCGCGGCGCCAAGGCCACCGAATCGGCCAAGGTCCGCGGGGCCAAGGCCGCCCCGCCAGCCGAATCCGTGTTGCTGCACGTGGCGCAGGACCGCTTCCGGCTCAGCGCGGTCGAGGAATCCCGGGTCGCCGACTCGGTGGAGAACGCGCTGGCCCGCGGGCACGGCCGGTTGTCGGTCCACGTGCTCGACGACGAAGGCAGGGAGACCGCGCGCTGGCGCTTCAGCACCGGCCTGCACTGCGCCGATTGCGACATCGCCTATGCGGATCCGCTGCCCAGCCTGTTCTCGTTCAACTCGCCGCTGGGCGCCTGCGAAGCCTGCCGCGGCTTCGGCCGAGTGATCGGCATCGACCTGGGGCTGGTGATTCCCGACGAGGCCAAGACCCTGGCCGATGGCGCGGTCAAGCCCTGGCAGACCGAGAGCTTCAAGGAATGCCAGCGCGAGATGAAGAAGTACGCGCCGGCCGCCGGCGTGCCGATGGACGTGCCCTGGCGAGATCTGAGCGAGGCGCACAAGCGCTGGGTGATCGAGGGCGGCGACGACTGGACCGGCAAGTGGCAGACGCAGTGGTACGGCATCCGGCGCTTCTTCGACTGGCTGGAGTCGAAGGCGTACAAGATGCACATCCGCGTGCTGCTGTCGAAGTATCGGTCGTATACACCGTGCGCCGTGTGCCGCGGCGCACGGCTCAAGCCTGATGCCTTGCTGTGGCGGATCGGTTCGCGTGAAGAGGCGGACACGGTGCTGGAAGGCGCCGGAGAGACGGCTGCAACGGCGACAGCCGCAAGCTCGCAACCCGGCGACCCAGACGCCGCCGACCGCTCGCGCTTCCATCCGGCCGGCGTGCAATGGACCGGAGAACAGCTCGACGCCGCCCCCGGCCTCA
>MEEC01000136.1 GCA_001724315.1 Lautropia sp. SCN 70-15
GGCATCACGGCAGCCTTCCTGGTCGAGCGCTTTCGCAATGCCTTCTCCGACATCGGGGAACTGGCGAAGGCTCTGGGCCAGGATGTGGCCGCGGCCTTCAGTGGCGACTTCTCGATGCAATCGCTGCGTGCCGTCCTCGGCCGCCGACTTGGGGAGATGCGCGACTTCGGCAAGGAGCTCGCGGGCACCGTGCGCGACGCCGTGACGCGCGATTACGTCGGCGAAGCTGCTCAGGCCATCGCCGGCCGTATCCGCCCCGACAAGAACCAGCCGGGCGTATTCGGCCGTCCGCAACCACCGGCGAAGCCGGCACCCGACAAGGGCGTCGAGGCCGCCAAGCTCGCTCTCGTGCAAGCCCAGGCCGAGGCAGAACTCAAGATCCTCAAGGACGCGCTGGATCGCCAAGCGCGCACCCTGGACGCGTCGCTCGAAGACCGGCTGATCTCGCTGAAGGACTACTACGCTGCCAGGACCCGGATCGAGCAGCAGGAGATTGACGCGGAAATCCGCCGCGCGCAGGTAGCGCTCGCGGAACAGCAACGCTTGGTCAAGACGGGCAAGGACGAACCCGCACGCCTCAAGGCGAAGGCGGAAGTCGCCAAGCTCGAAGCCGATCTGATCGTCCTCAACAACAAGCGCGCCGACGTCGAAGTCGCCAATGCCCGCAAGGCTATTCAGGCCGAGCGCGAGCTGCGCGAGGAACTCACCAAGGTCCGCGACGAACTGCTCGATCTCACCGGCGCCGCGACCAGCCAGGATCGAAGCGCGGCCATCGCGCGCCAGTACCAGAGCCTGATCGAGCGGCTGCGCGCCGAGGGTGACACCGAAGGCGTCGCCACGGTCGGCCGCCTGATCGACGTCAAGGCGGCGCAGGCCGACCTCGCAGCGCTGGAGGCGCAGTGGCGGCAGGTCACCGAACGGCTGCGCAATGCGCAGGAGGCGATCCAAACCCAGCAACAGGCCGGGCTGCTGAGCGAGTCGCAGGCCCGTCAGCAGATTGTGGCCTTGCAGCAGCAATCAGCCATCGAGATGGAGCGCCTGCTGCCGACGATGCAGCAAGCGGCGCAGGCCATCGGGCCGGATGCCGCGATCCGCGTGCAGGCGTGGCGTAACGAGCTGGAGCGAACCAAGCTCGTCGTCGACGAAATGGCTCCGCTGTGGAGCCGAATTGGGGAGAGCTTTGGCGGTGCGCTCAATGGGATGCTGACCGGTGCGCAAACGTGGCGCGCGGCGATGTCCCGTCTGTTCCAGCAGGTGGCCGATGCCTTCCTGCAGCAGATCGTGATCCAGCCGTTTCAGCAATGGATCGCCATGCAGGCGCGCATGCTGGCGCTCAAGCTCGGTTTCATCCAGCAAGAGCAAGTGGCAGATGCCGCCGCCAGCAGTGTCAAGGTCGCGCAGAAGTCTGCCGAGACGACAGCGGTGGTGTCGATGGATGCGGCAAAGGCTGGCGCGGGCGCGGCGGCATCGCAGGCGTCCATTCCCTACGTCGGTCCGGTGCTGGCGGTCGCGGCAATGGCGGCGATGGTCGCCGCCGTGATGGCGCTGCTGGGTGGCGTGAAGAAGTTCGCCTCCGGGGGCCTGGTCAGCGGTCCCGGCACCTCGACCAGCGACTCCATTCCGGCGCGGCTCTCGCACGGCGAGTACGTGGTCAATGCCCGCGCGGTGAGCCGGCTCGGGGTGTCGTTCCTCGACGCCATCAACGGCTTGTCCGCCGGGCCTCGCATCCAAGGTGGGCGCCTGGCCTTTGCCGCCGGCGGCCTGGTGCCGGAAGCCCCCGCGCAGCCAGCCACGAACCAAAACATCCGCATCGTCAATGTCATCGACCCGGCGATGGCGGCCGATTACCTCAACAGCAGCGCCGGCGAGCGCACTGTGATGAACCTCATCCAGCGCAACGCCGCATCGGTGCGCAACATCCTGGGACGATAAGAATGGCCTGGACTTCCGGCACGGCAACCAATGCCGTCGATCTTTTCAACAAGCTGATCACCTTCTTGACCGCCGACGCGACGCTGGTCGCCGGGGGCGAGGCCTGGACCCTGCTGCGCCGCGACAGTTTCACGTCGGATGCGAAACGGGATCTGGTCGAACTGCGCGGCCCCGGCTCCTCGGCGGGCGATGCGATCTACGTGCAGGTCTGTCTGTTCGCTGACGCGGCAGCGCCCGCTTATTCGATTCGCGTGCTCGGCTCGCAGTCCTGGCAAAGCGCCGTCTCGATCAGCACCCCCGAGGGTCAGCCGGGCAGTCTGCTCTCGGGCGCCGGCGCGCTGGGCATCGTGCCGAGGATGCCGGTGTTCAACAGCGCGATCAGCTACTGGTTCGTCGCCAACGGCAGGCGATTCATCGTGGTGGCGAAATCCTCGGCCTACTGGGGCGCGCTCTACGCCGGCTTCTTCCTGCCCTACGGCACGCCCTCGCAGTACCCGTATCCGCTCTTCATCGGCGCCAACACATCACGCGGCGACAACTACCAGAGCGCGGATCTCGACATCGCCAACAGCGCCTTCTGGCGCAACGACGGCGAATACGGCAGCTACAGCGCGGCGATCCTGCAGCCGAGCGGCGGCTGGGTCGGGACCAACCGCTTCGATACCACCTACACCGGCCGCGCCTGGCCCTGGGCGATGTCGTTGGAGACGCGCAAGAACAGCGTCGGACGCTACGACATGGGCAACCTCACGCAGTTGCCGAACGGCGCCAGTCCGCTACTGCCGGCCATCCTCTATGACTGCGGAACCTCCCGTCCCTTCAACGTCTGGGGCGAGCTGCAAGGCGTGTTCGCCGTACCGGGATTCGGCGTGGCCGCGGGCGACACCGTGACGGTGGCTGGCAGGTCGCATCTGGTCGTGCAGGCGGCAACTTCCACCAACGCGGCGCGCTTTGCCTCCATCCAACTGAACTGAGAACGGGCTCGAGACGATCATGGCTTACGTTACCGGCGCGTCGGCGGACATCAACACGCTGCTGACCGCCATCAAGAATTTCGCGGTCGCCAACGGCTGGACGGCCAATGCCACCGACACCTTCACGCTGACGTTTCCGACCTACTCGTCGAATGGCAAAGCGACCCACGCCGGCACGTTGTCGATGATCTCCTCGGTCAGCAGCTCCGATGCGTACAAGAACCAGGCGGAAACGAGCCTGACCGCGAACCGGGTCGTGCTGACCAAGAACGGCGTGTCCTACCAACTGTTCGCGGTCAACAAGAAGCTCTACAAGAACGGCGTCAATGGCACCTACGGCTGCCTGGAGGCCTGGGCGTGCGACGGCTTTGCCGCCGGGGTTGCCGCCAACCTGCAGAGCAACAACCGCAAGTTCGTGATGGTGGGGCCCATGGCCACCTCGCTCTATGCCTACCACCTGTTCTCGAATGGCGACTTCATCCATGTGGTGATCGAGGAAACGCCGGGCCGATTCCGTCACCTGTCGTTTGGTTTCATCAACAAGTACGGCGCCTTCGCCGGGGGGCAGTACCTGACGGCAGGCTGCCCCGTCGAGTCGTTCACGACCACACCCTATGCGTTCAACACCTCGAACCACTCGATTCCGTTCGGCGCGAACGCGCAGGGACCGTCGCGGGCGTCGCTTGCGTCGAACGGCTATCCCGGCAGCTACGTCCGGGCCGACATCGATGGCTGGACGGTCGGCTGGCGGCTGCTCACGACCGGCTACTGGGATACGGCCAACCTCGATGTCTGCGGCTGCGCCACCTATGCCAACGTGACCAACAACCGCGCGGGCTACGTTGGCTCCGGAACCCAGAACTCCCTCAACACCCTGGCGCACGATCTGGCCTACCACTGCTCGCCGCAAAGCTACAACGGCCTGGCGCCGATGCTGCCGTGCTACGTGGGCGTCAATCGCACTCCGTACGTCGGCACCTGGACGCTGCTCGGCGAGTTCCCCGACGTACGCTTCCTGAACATCGCCAACTTCAATCCTGGCGACGAACTGACCCTTGGCACCGACGTGTGGAAGATCTTCCCGCTGTGGAACAAGGCCTACACGCTCGGGGCGGAGCCGATCAGCTACGACTACGGCCTGGCTTACCGCAAGGTGGTGTGAATGCCGGACTTCGTTGGCGTCTTCACATCGAGCATCTTGGGCGGCGCGGCGGCCACCGGAATGAACCTCCTGTGGGACAGCGGCCGCCCTGGCTATTTCGAGCCGACCACGGCTGTTCCTGCCATCGTCGGTGCGGTGGGTGTCATCACCAGCAGCCAACCGTCGCCGGAGGCCTTGATCGCCCGGGCAGGCGCGCACTGTGGCGCGTTCTCGGACGACTACTACCACCGGATCTACCTGTCGCCGTCTCGGATCGAGTTCGGCAACCTCGTCATCCCGGCAACCCGTACCGTCGAGATCTGGAACGCGTTCCTGGACCCGGTGACGATCTTCGAGCTCGACGGCGACACCGAGGGCCTGTCGCTAGGGTTCTTTCCGCCCGCGAGGATGCGGGGGCTGGAGGACATCTTCTACGAGGTCACGGCGACGCTGGATGGCCCGAGCTTCGTCGACACGCTGCTGACGCTGCATTTCTCGGCCGGCGGCACGCGCAATCTGGCAATCAGCTACGGCCGGGTACTGGTCATGGGCCTGTTGCACGACTGGCAAGGCGGCTTCACCGAGCGGCTGGAGTGGCTGACCGACGTGCTGACGATGCGCAGTGGCACCGAGCAGCGGGTGCGGCTGCGCGACGATCCCCGCCGCTCGTTCGAGTTCGATGTGCTGGAGTACGGCAACAACGGGCAGTTGGACCTCTTGATGAACGTCTGGCAGTCGCGCGTCTATGCCGTGCCGGTGTGGACCGACAAGGCACGGCTTACGGCCGCCATCCATCCCGGCGACACGGTGCTCGCCGTGAGCACCAGGGATCTGGACTACCACGAAGGTGGACTCGCCATCGTCGGATCGCCCATTGGTACTACCGAGGCCCTGGAGATCCTGTCCCTGACCGCCGACACGATCACGCTCAAGCGACCGGCGCTGGGGAACTGGCCCGCAGGCGCCTGGATCGCGCCGGCCCGGCTGGGGCGTCTGCCCGCTCAGCAGACGGTCAGTCGGCCGACGGCAGCCATTGCCCAGGCGAAGCTGCGCTTCGAGCTGGAGGATCTCGCCTCGACGGTGACCGCGACGGGCTCGCCGATCCAGTACCAGGGCTACGACACGCTGCTGCGTCATCCGAACCGGGTCGAGGACGTCAGCGTCGAGTATCAGCGGCTCGTCGACGTGTTCGACCACGAGACCGGTACGCCGGCGGTGATCGACATTCCCAATCGCGCCTTCATCATGCGCCGCTACCAGTTTCTGCTGCCGGATCGCGCCGATCTCACGGCGATGCGCGGCTGGCTCGCCGGCCGCGCCGGTCGGCAAGTGCCATTCTGGGTGCCGACCTGGGAGCGTGGCCTCGAAGTCGCCCAGTCCTTCACCTTGGATGCCACGGAAATTCTGGTCCAGGCCCGAGGTTTCTCCACCTACTACCAGGCGATGCCCGGCCGTCAGGACGTGGCCTTCCTGCACAACGATGGCAGTTGGTACCTGCGGCAGATCACCGCCTTCGAGTTCGTGGACGGGGTGGTGGAACGGATGCGGATCGACGCCGCGCTGGGTGTGGCCTGTGCGCCGTCCGACTTCCGGATCGTCTGCTTCCTGGAACTGGCGCGGCTGGAGAGCGATGCCGTGGAGATCTTCTTCGAGACGGATCGCGTGGCGCGCGTGACCTTGCCTATTCGGAGCATCAACGGATGACCTATCAGAGCATTGAGACGAGCGTTCATTCAGGGCAGCCGGTCGAGTTGTACCGGTTCGCGCTGGGCGCCACCGTCTGGCGCTACACCTCGGCACGGGATGCCGTGACCTACAACGCAGAGAAGTACACCCCGGCGCCGATCCGACGCTCGGAGATCGAGCAGACGCAGGAATTCGGCCGCGCGATGCTCAATCTCGAAGCAGCGCTCGACATCGGCGTGGTGCAGTCCTTCATCGTGACCCCGCCCGATGGGGTGCTGTCACTCACCATCTTTCGTCAGCACCTGTCCGACCCCGGCACGGAATTCATCACCTGGTGGAAAGGACGCGTCGTGTCGGTGGTGTTCAGTGGCGTCACGGTGCAGATGCGCTGCGAGCCGATTTTCACGACGCTCAAGCGCTCGGGACGGCGGGCGAACTACCAGATCAACTGCCGTCATCCGCTCTACCACGGCGGTTGCAAGGTCAACGCGGCCGATTACAAAACGGCCGGCATCGTCGAGAGCGTGGCGGGGTTGGAGGTGACTGCCTCGGTATTCCTACCTAAGCCCATCGCTTGGTTCGTCGGCGGCCGGCTGATGGCCGCCGGGGCGCAACGGATGATCGTCGCCAGTTCCGGCGGCGCCGTGACCCTTTCGGCGCCGATCCCCGGCCTGAAGGCCGGCGACGCGTTCGAGGCCTATCCGGGCTGCGATCACACGCTCGCGACCTGCGCCGCCAAGTTCGGCAACCAGCTGAACTACGGCGGTTTCCCCTACATCCCGGTGAAGAACCCTTTCGCCGGGGACGCCATCGTTTGAGGCTTTTCCATGTGGCAATACCTGATCGTGTGGGTGATCACGACGGTCCTGTCGTCGCTGCTCGCCCCGAAACCCAAGACCACCACGCCGCAACCCGGCGATGTCGATGCACCGGTCGCCGCGACCGACAGCCCGATCCCGGTGCTGTTCGGCACGCGCACGATCAAGCAGCCGAACTGCGTCTGGTTCGGCGATGTGCGCACGACCCCGATCAAGACCAAGGGAGGCAAGAAATGATGGCTACTCATCTCGATGCCAAGGCGCTCGGTTACTGCAATGCCGGCCTGCGCCGTTGGTTTCCGCGCGACGGGGTGACCTTCGATCTGTTCCGCCAGCAGGGCGTGAGCACCGACTGGCTGCGCGCCACCGGGGATGCGATGGCGATCCGGCTGGCCGAGTACGTCGAGCGGCAAGCCGCTTCTGGAACGAATGTGGGAGCCGAGGCATGAGCGGCGGCGGCAAAGGCAGCAAGAGCGTCACGGTCGGCTACCGCTACTACGCGGGGATGCATCTGGCGCTGTGCCACGGCCCGGTCGATTC
>MEEC01000137.1 GCA_001724315.1 Lautropia sp. SCN 70-15
GCCCGAGGTCGCGCCGAGAAGCGCAGCCGTACGGAGGAGTACGGCGAGCATCGCAGGCGCGAGATCGGGCCGCGCAGTAGGTTTACCCGCAACGCCCTCAGCCGCGACCGACGAAGGGCATCTTCGTGGCCATCACGGTCACGAATTGCACGTTCGATTCCAGCGGCAGGCTGGCCATGTGGACGATGGTCTGGGCCACGTGCTGGACGTCCATCAGGGGCTCGGGGGCGATGCGGCCGTCGGCCTGGGGCACGCCGTTGGCCATGCGCGAGGCCATGTCGGTGGCGGCGTTGCCGATGTCGATCTGGCCGCAGGCGATGTCGTATTTCCGGCCGTCGAGAGAGGTGGACTTGGTCAGGCCGGTGATCGCGTGCTTGGTGGCGGTGTAGGGCGCGGAATTCGGCCGCGGCGCGTGCGCCGAGATCGAGCCGTTGTTGATGATGCGGCCGCCGCGCGGAGACTGGTCCTTCATCACGCGGAAGGCTTCCTGCGTGCACAGGAAGGGCCCGGTCAGGTTGATGTCGACCACGTTCTTCCACTGCTCGACGCTCAGGTCCTCGACCGGCACGCCGGGCGCGTTGACGCCCGCGTTGTTGAACAGCAGGTCGACGCGGCCGAATGCCTCGACGGTCTTCGCGAAGAGCCGGCGCACCGACTCGGGGTCGGACACGTCGGCCGGCACCGCGAGCCCGCGGCTGGCCGCCTCGCCGGCTGAGGCCACCGCCTGCTCGAGCGCATCCGCGCGGCGCCCCGCGAAGGCCACGTGCCAACCGGCCTGCAGCAGCGCGACCGCGCTGGCCTTGCCGATGCCCGAGCCTGCGCCGGTGACGATCGCGACCTTCCTGGACGGGGCATTCATTGTCGGTTCTCCTTGCCTGGATTATCCGGATTCATTCCGGGTGGATTATTCGGATTCATTGCGGATGCATTGCACGGGAATGATATTGCGAATTAATATTCCCGGGTATTCCAGATAATATGCGGAATATCGGATTCCAATGACTGGACGACCCCGGGTCGAAAAGGAACGTTTAAATGCCCACGCCATCGCTGAAATCGATCGAGGCACAGATCAAGAAGCTGCAGGCCCGCGCCCAGGCGCTTCGCGACAAGGACCGCAAGCCGGTGATCGCCGCGATCGTCAAGCAGATGAAGGCTCACGACATCGGCGTGGCGGAAGTCGCCGAAGCCATGGGCAAGCCGCGCGCGCCGCGCCGGGCCGCCGGCAAGGCAGCCGCCGCCAAGCCGCGCAAGGCGGTGCCGATCAAGTATCGTCACCCCGAAACCGGCGACACCTGGACCGGCCGCGGCCGCACGCCGCGCTGGATCGTCGAGGCCGAGAAGGCCGGAACCGACCGGTCGAGCTTCGCGGTCTGAGGCCGGCGCCGGCCGACAGCGCCGGCGCGCTTCTCCTTCGGCAGGTCGTGCCCTCCTCGCGCGCTGCGTGCAGGCTCATCGGGTGAGCCTCGCCCGCGCGACAATCCCGGCATGACGATCGACATTCCGGGCGTGCTCTCCGGCTGGCCGGCGCCCGTCCTGGCCTTCGCGCTGCTCCTTGCCGCGGCGCTCATCTTCGCCGCGGGCTGGGCCATCGCCGCGCTTCGCGCGCGCGGCCGGCTTGCGGGCAGCCTTGCCACGCTCGACGAACGCAGCCGGGCGCTCGAACGCGCGAGCGAACAGCGCGACGCCGCCCAGGCCGATTCGCGCGCGCTGGCCGAGCGGGTGGCCGGCCTGAGAGCGGCGCTCGACGCCGAGCGCCGGCAGTCCGGAGAAAAGCTTCGCCTGCTCGCGGAGGCCCGGCAGCAGCTGGCCGACCAGTTCCGCGCGCTGGCTGCCGAGGTGCTCGACGAGAGATCCCGGGCGGTCGGCGACCGCCACCGCGAGCAGCTGGGCCAGCTGCTCGAGCCGCTGCAGCAGCGGCTTGCCGAGTTCCGCAGCCGGGNGGGCGCGACCGCGCCGCGCTCGGCGAGCAGGTCCGCCAGCTGATGTCGCTCAACCGCCAGCTGTCCGACGACGCGCACGCGCTGACCCGCGCGCTGAAGGGCCAGGTCAAGGCGCAAGGGGCCTGGGGCGAGCTGATCCTCGAGCGGGTCCTCGAGGCGGCCGGCCTGCGCCGCGGCAGCGAGTACGAGCTGCAGGTCTCGCTGGTCGACGACGAGGGCCGCAGGCTGCAGCCCGACGCGGTGCTGCGCTTGCCCGAAGACCGCCTGCTGGTGGTGGACGCCAAGGTCTCGCTCGTGGCCTGGAACGCCCACGTCAATGCCGGCGACGACGCCGAGCGTGGCGAGGCGATGCGCCGGCACGTCGAGTCCCTGCGCGGGCACGTGAAGGGGCTGGCCGGGCGCAACTACGAGCAGTTGCACGGCGCGCGCTCGCCGGATTTCGTGATCATGTTCGTGCCGGTCGAGGCCGCCTTCTCGGCCGCGGTCGCGCAAGACGACGCGCTGTGGCAAGAGGCCTGGCAGCGCAACGTGCTGATCGTGGGGCCGGCCTCGCTGCTCTTCGTGGTGCGAACCGTGGCCCAGTTGTGGCGCCAGGCGCGGCAGGACCGCAACGCGCGGGAGATCGCCGAGCGCGGCGCCGAGCTCTACGACCGCTTCGTGTCCTTCGCGGCCGACCTGGAGAAGCTCGGCGATCGCCTGCGCCAGGCCCGGGAGAGCTACGACAGCGCCTGGTCTCGGCTGGCCAAGGGCCGCGGCAACCTGGTGCGCCAGGCGGAGATGCTGCGCGAGCTGGGCGTCAAGCCGTCGAAAACGCTGCCGGCCGACACGCTGGCGCGCGCGCTGGAGGAAGAGCGCGGCGGCGAGGCCCGCGGAGACGCAGCGCTCCGCGTGGGTCCGGCGGCAACCGGGGGAGCGTCCCCGGCCGCCGCTCAGGGATAGAGCCCGCGCTCCTGCCGCGCGGTCAGGATCCGCTCGCAGGCCACCGCGAAGGTGGCGGTGCGCAGCGTGATCCGGTGCCGGTCGGCCGTGTCCCAGATCTTCTTCAGCGCGTCGACCATGATCTTGTCGAGCCGCAGGTTGATCTCGTCCTCGGTCCAGAAGAAGCTCGAGAAGTCCTGCACCCACTCGAAGTAGCTGACCGTCACGCCGCCCGCGTTGCAGATCACGTCGGGCACCACCAGCACCCCGCGCTCGGCCAGCACGTCGTCGGCCTCGGGCAGGGTGGGGCCGTTGGCGCCCTCGAGCAGCATCTTCGCCTTCACGTGGCGGGCCCGCTTCGCGGTGACCTGGCCCTCGAGGGCGGCCGGCACCAGGATGTCGCAGTCGGTCTCCCAGAAGGCCTCGTCGTCGATGCGCTCGCCACCGCGGAATTCGCCCACGCCGCCGTGCAGCCGCGCCGAGCCGATCAGCGGGCCCATCTCCAGGCCGTTCGGGTTGGCGATCGTGCCGGTGTGATCCTGCACCGCCACGATCTTCGCGCCGGCCCCCGCGAACAGCTCGGCCGCCGCCGAGCCCACATTGCCGAAGCCCTGGATCGCGACCCGCGCGCCGTTCAGCTCCAGACCGATCCGGCGCGCCGCCTCCCGGCCGGTCACGAACACGCCGCGGCCGGTGGCCTTGACGCGCCCGAGCGATCCGCCGAGGTGAACCGGCTTGCCGGTCACCACGCCGGTGACCGTGGCGCCCGCGTTGGCCGAGTAGGTGTCCATCATCCAGGCCATGATTTGCGCGTTGGTGTTCATGTCGGGCGCCGGAATGTCCTGCTGCGGGCCGATCACGATGCCGATCTCGCTGGTGTAGCGCCGCGTGAGCTTCTCCAGCTCCTTCAGCGACAGCTTCTTCGGGTCGACGCGGATGCCGCCCTTCGCGCCGCCGAAGGGCAGGTTCACCGCCGCGTTCTTGATCGTCATCCAGGCCGACAGCGCCATCACCTCCTCGAGGGTCACGTCGGGGTGGTAGCGCACGCCGCCCTTGCCGGGCCCGCGCGACAGGTTGTGCTGCACCCGGTAGCCCTCGAAGTGGCGCACCGTGCCGTCGTCCATCTCGATCGGCACGTCGACGATCAGCGAGCGCTTGGGCCGGCGCAGCGTCTCGGCCCAGCGCGCGAGCGACCCCAGGTAGGGAAGCACCCGGTCGATCTGCGAAAGGTAGGTGGTCCAGGGACTGTCGGGCGCCGGCGAGACGTAGGAAAGGCCCGATGCGCGGGCCGAAACGGTCGGTGAAGGGGCGTTCATCGCGTCGATCTCCTCTGTCGGGCGAATGCCTCGGGGGCACGCCCGAAGGCAATGATCCGGACTTTAGCTCGTCGCGGGCGATGCGACTAACGACGCAGGTTGTCCCCGGGTCGCGCCGGATGTACGCTTTCGGCCCATCTCCCAGGGAAATTCGATGCCTCCTCGCAGACCCCAGAACACGGCTAGCGGTTCCTCCTGGTGGCTGATTGCGATCGTCGCGATCGCGATCGCCGCCGGCCTCTTCTACTGGTGGCAGCGCTCCGGCGGCCCTTCGCCGGAATTCGCTGGCGGGTCGGCATCGACTGCGCAGTCCGGTGGCCCGTACGCGCCGGCCGATGGGCCCGAGAAGGACGCCGCGAAGCCCGCCGACGAGCCGAAGCCCCCGGAGGAGGAGAAGCCCGCCGACGGCCCGAAGCATCCGCTTCCCGCAGGCGTGACGAAGGAGGGCGATCCGTCCCTGCCCGAGCTCGCGAAGAGCGACGCGCCGATCCTCGAGTCGCTGACCGGCATCGCTCCGCGAACCGATCTCGGACGCTTCGGCAACATCGGCGACTTCACGCGGCGGGTGGTGATCACCGTCGACAACCTGCCGCGCGAACGGGTGCCGGCGCAGTACAGCGTGGTGCAGCGGATCCCCGGCGCCCTGGCGGTCGGCAAGGAGGGCGAGGCCATCGTGCTGAAGCCCGAGAACTACCGCCGCTACAGCGCCTTCGTGGGCTTCGCCGAATCGGTGGGCGCGAAACAGCTGGCGCAGGTCTATCTTCGCTACTACCCGCTGTTCCAGCAGGAGTACCGGGCGATGGGCTACCCGAAGGGGCACTTCCACGACCGGGTCATCGAGGCGATCGACGACATGCTCTCGGCCCCGACGCCGGCCGAGCCGATCCGGCTGGTGCAGCCCAAGGTCTACTACGTGTTCGAGGACCCGGCGCTCGAGTCGCTGTCGGCAGGCCGCAAGATCATGATCCGCGTGGGGCCCGAGAACGCGGCGCGCCTCAAGCGCCTGCTGCGCGAGATCCGGGCCGAGCTCACGCGCTGAGGCCGGGGCGTCACTGCGCCGCCAGCAGGCCCTTGCGCTCGATGAAGGCGATCACGTCGGCCAGGCCGTCGCGGGTCTTCAGGTTCGTCATCACGAACGGCCGCTCCGGCCGCATCCGGCGCGTGTCGGCTTCCATCACTTCCAGGCTGGCGCCCACGTGCGGGGCCAGGTCGGTCTTGTTGATCACGAAGAGGTCGCTCTTGGTGATGCCCGGGCCGCCCTTGCGCGGGATCTTCTCGCCGGCGGCCACGTCGATCACGTAGATCGTCAGGTCCGAGAGCTCCGGACTGAAGGTCGCGGCCAGGTTGTCGCCGCCGGATTCGATGAAGACGATGTCGGCGTCGGGAAAGCGCTCGAGCATCCTGTCGACGGCCTCGAGGTTGATCGATGCGTCTTCGCGGATCGCGGTGTGCGGACATCCGCCGGTCTCGACACCCATGATCCGCTCGGGCTCCAGCGCGCCGGCAACGGTGAGCAGGCGCTGGTCCTCCTTCGTGTAGATGTCGTTGGTGATCACGACCAGGTCGTAGCGCTCGCGCATTGTCTTGCAGAGCATCTCCACCAGCGTGGTCTTGCCCGAGCCCACCGGGCCGCCGACGCCCACGCGCAGGGGCGGCAGCTTGCGGGTGCGACCGGAGATCGAATGCAGGGTGCTCATGATCGGAATAGCCTCGAGTACTGGGTTTCGTGCCGCGCGGAGAGGATCGCGAGCATCGGGGTGAAGGACTGGCGCCGCGCATCGTCCAGCGTCAGCGCGTGTTCCACGGTGGCGGGAATGGCCGCTGCGAGCCGCGCGAGGATCCGCTGGCCGGCGGCCTGGCCGAGCGGTACCGCCTTGATCGCCGCCTGCACCATGTTCTCGGCCCAGCCGAACGCGAAGGCAAGCAGCGCCTCGCGCGCCGGCGCGCCGGCCTGGGTGGCGGCCAGCGCGAAGGCGATCGGGTAGCCGGGCGCGGGGCGCAGCGCGGCCAGCGTGGCCACCCGCTCGTCGGCTTCCCGGTTCCTCAGCCATTCGAGCATCGAGCGGCCCATCTGCTCGGTCTGCCTGCGCAGCTCGGCCGTCTCGCGCGTCGCCATCAGCCAGTCGTTGAGCGCCGCGATCCGGGCCGGGTCGTGCCGGTCCCAGGCCGGCACCGCCTGAGCGAGGACGGCCAGCTCGGACAGGCCCGGGACCAGCGCGAGCTGGTCGCAGAGCCAGTCGCCGGTCGAGGCTTCGTCGGTGACCCGGCCGGCGTCGATCGCCGACTCCAGCCCCTCCGAGTAGCTGAAGCCGCCCACCGGCAGCGCCGGCGAGGCCAGCCAGATCAGCTGCAGCAGCGTGGCAGGCTGCGCGGCCGGCGGGCGCGGATCCGGCGTCATCATGCGTGGGCGTGACCGCAGCCGGGACCGTGGACGTGCCCGTGCTCGTGGTCGTGCCGATGCCCGTGCGAGTGCTCGTGCCTGTGTCCCTGCGAGTGCCCGTGCCCGTGCGAGTGCCCGGCCTGCGCGGCATAGGCCCCCGATTCGGGTTCGAAGGGCGCCATCGCCTCGCGCACCGACAGGCCGATCTGCGCGAGCATCTCCGCGAGAACGTGATCGGGCTCGAGCTTCAGGTGGTCCGGCTGCAGCTCGAGCTGAACGTGCCGGTTGCCCAGGTGGTAGGCCGCCCGCGTCAGGTCGAAAGGCGTGCCGTGCGTCGGGTTCGCCTCCACGATCATCACCGCTTGCGGCGCGGCCTGCACGCGGATCAGCGACCCGTCTACGGCGACCAGCACGTCGCCGCCTCGCACCGAGCTGCCGCGCGGCAGGAAGACGCCAAGCGCGCGCCCGGTCGAGTCGATCGCGTCGAAGCGGCTCTTCTGGCGGGTGTCCCAGCCGAGCGCCACTTCAGCGGCGCGGGCCAGCAGCGGAGCGGCCAGCCCGGCGCCGCGGGGGATCAGCTTGTTAACGATCAGCATAGGGACCTTCCTGGCCGCGCGGCGGCCCTGTCAGAAGAGGAAGTAGCGCTGCGCCATCGGCAGCACGCTGGCCGGCTCGCAGGCGAGCAACTGCCCGTCGGCGCGCACCTCGTAGGTCTGGGCGTCGATCTGCATCCGCGGCGCGTAGGCGTTGTGGACCATGTCGGCCTTGCCCACGCTCCGGCAGCCGCGCACCGCCGACACGGTCTTGCGCAATCCGAGCCGGTCCGCGACGCCGGATGCGAGCGCGGCGGCGCTGAGGAAGCTCAGCGAGGTGGCCGCCCGCGCGCCGCCGTAGCTGCCGAACATGGGCCGGTAGTGCACCGGCTGCGGCGTGGGGATCGACGCATTCGGATCGCCCATCGCGGCAGCGGCGATGAAGCCGCCCTTCAGGATCAGCGAGGGCTTGACGCCGAAGAACGCCGGTCGCCAGAGCACCAGGTCGGCCCACTTGCCGGGCTCGACGCTGCCCACCTCGTGGGCGATGCCGTGCGTCAGCGCGGCGTTGATCGACAGCTTCGCCACGTAGCGCTTGACGCGGAAGTTGTCGTTGCGCGGGCCGTCGCCCGGCAGCGGGCCGCGCTGCTGCTTCATCTTGTGGGCGGTCTGCCAGCATCGCAGGATGACCTCGCCGACACGGCCCATCGCCTGGCTGTCGGAGCTGAAGATGCTGATCGCGCCCAGGTCGTGCAGGATGTCCTCGGCCGCGATCGTCTCGCGCCGGATCCTGCTCTCGGCGAAGGCCAGGTCCTCGGCGATGCCCGCGTCCAGGTGATGGCAGACCATCAGCATGTCGAGGTGCTCGTCGATCGTGTTGATCGTGTAAGGGCGCGTGGGGTTGGTCGAGCTCGGCAGCACGTTCGGCTCGCCGACCACCTTGAGGATGTCGGGCGCGTGGCCGCCGCCCGCGCCCTCGGTGTGGAAGGTGTGGATCGTGCGGCCCTTGAAGGCCGCGATCGTGTCCTCCACGAACCCGCTCTCGTTCAGCGTGTCGGTGTGGATCGCCACCTGCACGTCGTGCTCCTCGGCCACGCCCAGGCAGCAGTCGATCGCCGAGGGCGTCGTGCCCCAGTCCTCGTGCAGCTTCAGCCCGATCGCGCCGGCCTCCACCTGCTGGCGCAGGGGATCCGGGCTGCTGGCGTTGCCCTTGCCGAAGAAGCCGAGGTTCATCGGGAAGGCCTCGGCCGCCATCAGCATCCGCTCGATGTTCGCCGGGCCCGGCGTGCAGGTGGTGGCGAAGGTGCCGGTGGCCGGCCCGGTGCCGCCGCCGAGCATCGTCGTGATGCCGCTCGCCAGCGCTTCCTCGATCTGCTGCGGGCAGATCCAGTGGATGTGCGAATCGATCCCGCCGGCGGTCACGATCATGCCCTCGGCGGCGATGATCTCGGTGCCGGGGCCGATCACGATGTCCACGCCCGGTTGCACGTCGGGATTGCCGGCCTTGCCGATCGCGGCGATCCGCGAGCCGCGCAGGCCGATGTCGGCCTTCACGATGCCCCAGTGGTCGACGATCAGCGCATTGGTGATCACGCAGTCCATCGCGTCCGCCGGCCCGGGGCCGTTGACCCGCTGGCCCTGGCCCATGCCGTCGCGGATCGTCTTGCCGCCGCCGAACTTCACTTCCTCGCCGTAGCCGCCGGCGCGCAAGGTGTAGTCCTGCTCGACCTCCACGAAGAGATCGGTGTCGGCGAGCCGGACCCGGTCGCCCACCGTGGGCCCGAACATCTCCGCGTATGCGCGGCGGTTCACGCGACTCACAGCGCCCCCTGGACCAGGCCGCGAAAGCCTCGCACCACGCGATCGCCCGCGTAGTCGACCAGCTCGACGGTGCGCTGCTGGCCCGGCTCGAAGCGCACGGCGGTGCCGGAGGCGATGTTCAGC
>MEEC01000138.1 GCA_001724315.1 Lautropia sp. SCN 70-15
GGCCCGGACGGCCGCGACACGGATCGTTCCGCGATCGCCGCGGCCCTCGAGCGGGCCGGCTGGAACGTGTCGGTGGCCGCGCGCAGCCTCGGGGTGTCGCGCGCGACGCTGCACCGCCGGATCCGCGAACACCGCCTGGAGCGCCCGGGAACCGTCGGGCGCTGAGGCGGCCAACCGGGCGCCCTGGGCGGCGAGTGTCGCGCGTGCGACAGGCCCGTGTCTCAGGACGCCGGGCCTGCGACAGCTGGCGTCCCGCAAGGCCTTGATTCCAATGAGGTGACTACGCTGGCACGGTGATTGCGTTTGTCCTCGTGTCGTCGCAAGTACGGCGACGCAACGAGAAGGAGACACGATCACATGTCCGGATGCTCCGCAGCGGCAATCGAACTCGCGCCGACAAGGGCCGCTCCCGCGCAGGGCGACCTCACGCTCGCGCGGACCTTCAAGACGGCGATGCGCCGCGTCGCTTCGACGGTGATGCTGGTCACGACGGTCGACGAGCAAGGCGCCCCCCACGGCATGGCCGCCTCGTCGGTCATCTCGGTGTCGATGGAACCGCCGTCGATGCTGGTGGCGGTCAACCGTGACGCCAGCATGCATCCGGTGCTCGCGCGGACTCGCCGCTATTGCGTGAACGTTCTCGGCGGCGGCCAACTGGATCTGCTCGCGCCCTTCTCCCAGTCCAGCCTGCGCGGACAGCGCTTCGCCTCGGGCGACTGGCGGCGCGGCATCGACGGCCTTCCTTTCCTCGACAGCGCGCCGGCCGCGATCTTCTGCGAGGCCGACCAGCTGATCGACTACGGCACGCACACGCTGTGCCTGGGACGCGTGATCGACGTGGCCTTCGGCAGCGAGCCGCAACCGCTGGTCTGGCTCGACGGCGCCGCGCGCTGATTTCCTTTCGCGACCTCTTCGAATTCTTCACGACCCCCGTCGCATCGCGACAACCCAGGAGACTCACCATGAAGCTCGGCCTATTCGGCATGCCCCTGCACCCGCCCCACAGATCGTTCGGCGAAACGTATTCCGAGGACGCGGATCGCGTGATCCACGCCGACGAACTGGGCTTCGATGAGGTCTGGATCGGCGAGCACATGTCCTGCACGACCGAGCCGATCAGTTCCCCGATGATGTTCATGGCCTCGCTGCTGCGCCAGACCAAGCGGGTGAAGTTCGGCACCGGCGTCATCGCGCTGCCCAACCACCACCCGGCGGTGGTGGCCGCCGAAGTCGCGCAGTTCGACCACCTGAGCAAGGGTCGCCTGCTGTTCGGCATCGGCCCGGGCGGCCTGGCCAGCGACATGGAGCTGTTCGGCGTGCTCGATGGCGCCTACCGCAACGAGCGGATGATGGAGTCGATCGACACGATCCTGAAGATCTGGTCGCAGGACCCGCCCTACGACATCCAGGGCAAGCACTGGCACGTCAAGCTGACCGACAACATCATCCCGGAGCTCGGCGTCGGGTACATGCCCAAGCCGCTTCAGCAACCGCATCCGCCGATCTCGATGACAGCCATGTCGCCGTTCTCGGACAGCGTGAAGACCGCCGCCCTGCGCGGCTGGGGCGCCATGAGCGCGAACTTCTGCCCCGAGTACGTGATCGCCAGCCACTGGAAGAAGTTCGTGGAAGGCTCCGAGGCCGCGGGCCGCAAGCCCGACGGCGCGCAGTGGCGGGTGGCGCGCAACATCGTGATCGCCGGCAGCGACCAGGAGGCGCTCGACCGCGTGATGGACCGCAAGGGCAGCAACTACTACTACTTCGACTACCTGTGGCAGGTGCTCGAGCGCGCCAACTACACCGCGGTGATGAAGGACGACCCGAAGGCCAGCGACGACTCGGTGACGGTCGAGCAGCTGATCGACAGCATGGTGATCTACGGCTCGTCGAAGACCGTGACCGAGAAGCTGCTGGCCTTCCGCGAGCGCACCGGCCCCTTCGGCGGCCTGCTGATGGCCTCGATGGACGCCGAAGGGGTCAACCGCGAGCGCGAGTGGGAGTCGATGCGGCGCCTGGCCACCGAGGTGATGCCGACGATTCGCCAGGCGCTCGGCAGCGAGCGCAAGGCGGCCTGATCGAGGGGCGACGCCGCCGGCACCCGCTGCCGGTGGCGGCACGCCTGCCCCCCTTTTCAGGGAGAGTGCGCGCGCGCGTTCGGCGCTATAGAATTCCCTTAAGGCATTTCGGAGGGACGCCTCCTCCCCCATTAATGCCGCGAGGAGCGCAAGATGAACGCGCCAGAGCTGCATCACGCAAGGCCGGTCAAACCGGGTACCTCGGCTGGGGAAACGATCCCCGGCGAGCGTTCCCCCTGCGCCCGGCACCTGCGCCTGCTCGCCGAGTTCAGCCATGCCCTCCAGTCTGCCGCCACGCTGGCCGAGGCCTTGCAGCGCTTCGACGAACACCTGCCGCGCCTGTTTCACACCATCGGTGGCGCGATATACCTGTTCGGCTCCGGCTCGTCGCTGCGGCGGGGGTGCGCCTGGGGCCGCGCCCCCCTGCCGCCGGCGTCCTCCGGAGCGGCGCTCCAGGCCCTGCGTGCCAGCGACGACCCGGGCCAAAAGCGCCGCGGTTCGGTCTGGTTGCCGCTCCAGGTGAACGGCCAGGTCGAGGGCTTGCTCGGGCTCGCCTGCGCCGCCGCGGAGGCCGACGCGCTGATGCGCAGCGCCTACACCGCGGCAACCGTCGAGCAGATCGCCCTCGTGATCGGCAACATGAAGTCGCGCGATGCCCTGCGCGAGCAGTCGATCCGCGACCCGCTCACCGGCCTCTACAACCGGCGCTACCTGGAAGAGTCGCTGCAGCGCGAGCTGCTGCGCGCGGTGCGCCTGACCCGCCGCAGGGTCGGCCTCGCGGTCCTGATGATCGACGTGGACCACTTCAAGCGCTTCAACGACGAGCACGGCCACGAGGCCGGCGACATCGTGCTCGCGGCCATCGGCTCGCGCCTGCGCCGGGTGGTCCGCGCGAGCGACATCGCCAGCCGCTTCGGCGGCGAGGAGTTCGTCGTCGTGCTGCCCGAGGTCACGCCGGCCCGTGTCCTGGTGCGGGCCGAGCAGGTGCGCTCGGCGATCGAGGCGCTTCGGCTGGTCCACCACGGCGAGCCGCTGCCGCCGGTCACGGTGTCGGTCGGCGCGGCGATGTATCCGCACCATGGCGACTCGGTCGAGTCCTTGCTGCGGGCCGCCGACCATGCCCTGTACGGGGCCAAGCGCGACGGGCGGAACCAGGTCCGCTGCGTGACCGCCGAGGAGCTCCACGACGCGGGTTCGCGCCTGGCGGCAGCCGCCGAGTCCGCTGCGCGAGCGCATTCCGGGAGCGCCTGAAACCACCGCCGCGGCCGATCGGGATCGCGTACGATCCCGACTCATGAGCGATTCCCTTCCCGCCGCTGCCGAAACCCCGCCGGCCCTGCCCGGCTTCGCCGATGTCCGGCTCGCCGCCAGCCGCCTGGCCGGCGTCGCGCATCGCACGCCGGTGCTGCGCTCGGCCACTGCCGACGCGATCACCGGCGCGCAGCTGTTCTTCAAGTGCGAGAACCTGCAGCGGATGGGCGCCTTCAAGTTCCGGGGCGCCTACAACGCGATCGCCGCGCTCGACGACATCGGCCGGCGTGCCGGCGTGCTGGCCTTCTCGTCGGGCAACCACGCGCAAGCGATCGCGCTGGCCGCGCGCCTGCTCGGGGTCAAGGCCACGATCGTCATGCCGGCCGATGCGCCGGCTGCCAAGCTCGCGGCCACCCGCGGCTACGGCGGCGAGGTCGTCACCTACGATCGCTTCACCGAGGACCGCGAGGCGATCTCGAATCGGCTCGCCGCCGAGCGCGGGCTCACGCTGATCCCTCCCTACGATCACGCCGAGGTGATCGCGGGCCAGGGCACGGCCGCGATGGAGCTCCTCGAGGAAGCCGGGCCGCTCGACGCGCTGTTCGTCTGCCTGGGCGGAGGCGGCCTGCTGTCGGGCAGCCTGCTGGCCGCCTCGGCCATGGCGCCCGCCTGCGCGGTCTTCGGCGTGGAGCCCGAGGCCGGCGACGATGCCCGGCAGTCGCTGCGCGCCGGACGGATCGTCACGATCCCGGTGCCGAAGACGATCGCCGACGGCGCGATGACCACGCACCTCGGGCAACTGACCTTCCCGATCATCCGCGACCATGTCCGCGACATTCTCACGGTATCCGACGCCAGGCTCGTCGAACAGATGCGCTTCTTCGCCGAACGCATGAAGATCGTCGTCGAACCCACCGGTTGCCTGGCCGCTGCCGCGGCCTTCGACGCGGCGCCGGCCTGGCAGGGCAAGCGGGTCGGCGTGATCGTGAGCGGCGGGAACGTGGACCTGGCGGCCTACGCGCGCTTCCTGGCTGGCTGAGCGGCCATCCGCCGCCCCTGTCCCCACCAGACCAGCCCGACCAGCAACAGCGCCGGCAGGTAGACCCAGTGGATCGCCGGCTGATCGGTCGGCACCTTGACTGCGGCCACGTCCCAGCCGGCCTCGAAGCCCGACTTGCGGGCCCGGCTGCCGAAGGCCACGTTGGCGATCTGCACCGAGTCGCCGAGCGCCACCACGGTGAGGCCGGCGTCGCGCAGCCGCTTGCGCCCGTCGCCGGGTTCGCTGGCCAGCTGCACCGCCACGGTCTTCTGAATCTCGTCGCCTTCGAGGTTCACGCCGTAGATCTGCAGCACCAGCCGGTCGCCCTCGCCCAGCTTGCCGGCCACGTCGAAGATCTGGCTCGCCGGCGCCTCGGTGTACGGCGCCTTGAGCTTGTCCATGAAGTAGTCGGGGCGGAACAGCGCGAAGGTGCCCACCAGCAGCAGCACGATCTCCCACCAGCGGCACTTCACGCGGAACCAGCCCATGGTGGCCGCCGCGAAGGTCAGCGAGGCGATGGTGGAGGCGGTCGCCACCAGCGCGACCTCGAACCAGCCGTGGACGTCGATCAGCAGCAGCGCCGGGTTGAAGACGAAGACGAAGGGCAGCACCACGGTGCGCAGCGCGTACAGCGAGCCCTGGATGCCGGTCCGGATCGCGTCTTCCCCGGAGATGGCTGCGGCGGCGAATGAGGCCAGCCCCACCGGCGGCGTGATGTCGCCCATGATCCCGTAATAGAAGACGAACAGGTGCACCGCGATCAGCGGGATCACCAGGCCGTTCTGCGCGCCCAGCTCCACGATGACCGGCGCCATCAGCGAGGCGACCAGGATGTAGTTCGCGGTGGTCGGCACGCCCATCCCGAGCACCAGGCACACGAAGGCGGTGAAGAGCAGCATGGCGAACACGTTGCCCTGCGACACCACCTCGACGAAGTCGGTCATCCGGAAGCCGAGCCCGGTGAGCGTGATGCCGCCCACGATGATTCCTGCGGTGCCGGTGGCAATGCCGATGCCGATCATGTTGCGGGCGCCGTCGTTGAGCCCGCCGACCACCTCGCGCCAGCCCGCCGTGACGGCCTCTCCGAGGCGACCGTTCCCGCGGAACAGCGCGATCAGCGGGCGCTGCGTGAGCATCAGCGCGATCAGCGCCATCGTGGCCCAGAAGGCCGAGAGCGCGGGCGACATCTCCTCGATCATCAGGCACCAGATCAGCGTGCCGATCGGGATCAGGAAGTGCAGCCCGGCGCGCACCGTGGGCCAGGTGTCGGGCAGCACCGGATTGTCCACGTCGATCTCGGTGGGCAGGTCGGGGTAGCGCGAGGCGATCTTCAGCAGCGCCACGTGCAGCGCGAGCAGCAGCCCGCCCACGATCCAGGGCGCCGCCGCGCCGAACAGCATCTGCGCGCCCATGGCGATCCAGTAGATCAGCGCGAGCACCACGATCGTGCCGGACAGCCCGAGCCCCCAGCGCACCATTTTCTGGCTGATGCTGCGCTCGCGTTGCGAGGCGGTCGCCTCCAGGCCCAGCTTCAGCGCCTCGAGGTGCACGATGTAGAAGAGCGCGACATAGGAGATCGCCGCAGGCAGGAAGGCATGCTTGACGATGTCGGTGTACGGGATGCCCACGTACTCGACCATCAGGAAGGCTGCCGCGCCCATCACCGGCGGCATGATCTGTCCGTTGACCGACGACGCGGTCTCGATCGCGCCGGCCTTCACGCCGCCGTAGCCGGCCTTCTTCATCAGCGGGATCGTGAAGATCCCGCCCGACACCACGTTGGAGACCGAGGAGCCCGAGATCAGCCCGTTCAGGCCCGAGGACACGACCGCGACCTTGGCCGGTCCGCCGCGCAGGTGGCCCAGCGCCGCGAAGGACACCTGCATCATGTAGTTGCCTGCGCCGGCCCGATCGAGCAGCGAGCCGAACAGCACGTAGATGAAGATGAAGCCGACCGAGACGCCCAGAGCCACGCCGTACACGCCCTCGGTGGTCAGCCACATGTGCGAGATCATCCGCTCGAGCGAGGCGCCCTTGTGGGCGATCACGTCGGGCAGGTGCGGTCCCAGGAAGATGTATCCGATGAAGATCATCGCGAGGATCGCCATCGGCGTGCCGACCGCGCGGCGGGTGGCCTCGAGCAGCAGGACGATGCCAACGGTGGCCACCACGATGTCGAAGCCGGTGGGCTGGCCGGGGCGGGTCGCGAGCTGGTCGTAGAATAGCAGCAGGTAGGCCCCGGCGAAGGCCGCCACGAAGGCCAGCACCCAGTCGTAGAGGGGAACCGCGTGGCGCATGCCGCGCCGCGACGCCGGAAAGGCAAGGAAGGCCAGGAACAGCGCCAGGCCCAGGTGCAGGGCCCGCGCCTCGGTGTCGTTGAGCAGGCCGATGCCCAGCGCGAAGGGCAAGGGCGAGGCGTACCAGAGCTGGAACAGCGCCCAGCCGATTGCCGCGGCGAAGATCACCACCCCTGCCGCGCCGCCGGCGGCCCGTCCGCCGGTGTCGCTGTCGGCGACCAGTTGCTGAAGGTCCGCAGGCGCCTTGTCGATATCGCTCATCCTTCTCCCCTTCGGGCTCGGGCTGCCGCAGGCGCCGCCACCGGCAGCCCGGCCGTGTCGTTCTTGTCGTCGCGCGTGTGCCGCGCAGGCTGGACGAAAAAAGCGGGCGCCGGGCCCGCTTTCTTCGCTTCAGCGAC
>MEEC01000139.1 GCA_001724315.1 Lautropia sp. SCN 70-15
GGCAGCGCGCGAAGCGCGCCGCGTCGTCGTTCACGGAAACCGCTCCACCCCTCGCCGCCGCCGCCCTCCCCGAAGAGCGGGCAGGCAAAAAGGCCCGTAGCGTCCTTTCGTTTAGAATGTCGCGCTTCGCCGCGGCCGTGGCGGAATTGGTAGACGCACCAGGTTTAGGTCCTGGCGCTGCAAGGCGTGTAGGTTCGAGTCCTATCGGCCGCACCAGCGCAGACGGCGCCGCCGCCGCGCCGCCCACCCCCAGATGCTTTGGAATCCTCTCTGATGGCAACTCAAATCGAATCGACCGGTCAGCTCGAGCGCAAGCTGCAGATGGACGTGCCCGTGGCCGACGTCAATCGCGAGGTCGGTGAGCGGCTGCGCAAGCTGGCCCGCACGCTGAAGATGCCGGGCTTCCGCCCCGGCAAGGTCCCGATGAAGATGGTCGAGCAGTCCTACGGCCCGCAGGTGCACGCCGAGGTGCTCGGCGACGCGGTCAGCAAGGCCTTCGGCGCCGCCGTCGAGGAGCATGGCCTGCGCGTGGCCGGCCAGCCGCGCATCGAGGGCCGCGAGGGCGCCGGCGAGGACGTGCTGGGCTTCACCGCGCACTTCGAAGTCTATCCCGA
The DNA here is from genome assembly GCA_001724315.1 of Lautropia sp. SCN 70-15. Classification (GTDB taxonomy): domain Bacteria; phylum Pseudomonadota; class Gammaproteobacteria; order Burkholderiales; family Burkholderiaceae_E; genus Zeimonas. Next base: position 615 of record MEEC01000139.1, read on the forward strand.
GGTGCAGATCGGCGATGCCGCCACGCTCGAGATCGAGCGGGTGCGCTGCGCGATCGGCGATGCCGAGATCGACAAGACGATCGACATCCTGCGCAAGCAGCGCGTCACCTGGGAGCCGGCCGAGCGCGCCGCGCAGGACGGCGACCGCGCCACGATCGACTTCGTGGGCAAGCTCGACGACGTCGCCTTCGAAGGCGGCACCGCGAACGACTTCCCCTTCGTGCTCGGCGAGGGCCGGATGCTGGCCGACTTCGAGACCGGCGTGCGCGGCATGACCCCCGGCGCATCGAAGACCTTCCCGGTGGCCTTCCCCGAGGACTACGGCTCGAAGGACCTGGCCGGCAAGACCGCGCAGTTCGAGGTCACGCTCAAGAAGGTCGAGGCGCCCAAGCTGCCCGAAGTGAACGCCGAGTTCGCGACCCAGCTGGGCGTGCCCGGCGGCGACCTCGAGAAGATGCGCGCCGACATCCGCGCCAACCTCGAGCGCGAGGTCGGCCAGCGGGTCAGCGCCCGCACCAAGGCCAACGTGATGGAGGCCCTGCCGAAGCTGGCCCAGTTCGAGCTGCCCACCGCGCTGGTGCAGGCCGAGAGCGCCCAGCTGCTCGAGCGCGCCAAGGCCGACCTGCAGGCCCGCGGCATGGACCTCAAGCAGTTGCCCGACATTCCGGCCGACACCTTCAAGGAGCAGGCCGAGCGCCGCGTGCGCCTGGGCCTGCTGGTGGCCGAGATCGTCCGCGAGAACGGCCTGGTCGCCAAGCCTGACCAGATCCGCAAGCAGATCGAGGAATTCGCGCAGGCCTACGAGAACCCGGCCGAGGTCGTTCGCTACTACTTCAGCGACCGCGAGCGCCTGGCCGAGGTCGAGGCGCTGGTCGTCGAGCAGAACGTCGTCGACTGGGCGCTGGGCAAGGCCAAGGTGACCGACAAGGACATCGCTTTCGACGAGCTGATGGCCCAGCAGCAGGGCTGATTCCGGCCCCACCCGGGCGCAATTCGACCACGGAGCGATCCATGACCTTCAACAGCATCGTCGAAGACCTCGTCAACGCGCACCTGTCCACGCGCCAGGAGCCCATGGGCCTCGGCATGGTGCCGATCGTCATCGAGCAGAGCGGGCGCGGCGAGCGCGCCTACGACATCTACTCGCGGCTGCTGCGCGAGCGGGTGATCTTCCTGGTCGGGCCGGTCATGGACCAGACCGCCAACCTGGTGGTGGCCCAGCTGCTCTACCTCGAGTCCGAGAACCCGGACAAGGACGTCGCCTTCTACATCAACTCGCCCGGCGGGTCGGTGTCGGCGGGCCTGGCGATCTACGACACGATGCAGTTCATCAAGCCGCAGGTCAGCACGCTGTGCATGGGCATCGCGGCGAGCATGGGCGCCTTCCTGCTGGCCGCCGGCGAGAAGGGCAAGCGCTTCGCGCTGCCCAACTCGCGGATCATGATCCACCAGCCTTCGGGCGGGGCGCAGGGCCAGGCCTCGGACATCGAGATCCAGGCGCGCGAGATTCTCTACCTGCGCGAGCGGCTGAACAAGATCCTCGCCGACAAGACCGGGCAGCCTGTCGAGCGCATCGCGCGCGACACCGACCGCGACAACTTCCTGTCCGCGGAAGATGCGGTAAGCTACGGACTCATCGACAAGGTACTGGTCAGTCGGAGCGAAGCCGCCTGAGGCCGGTACGGAACGAGCGCATGTCGGAAAAGAAAGGATCGAGCGAAAAGCTTCTCTATTGCTCCTTCTGCGGCAAGAGCCAGCACGAGGTACGCAAACTCATTGCCGGTCCGTCGGTGTTCATCTGCGATGAATGCATCGACCTGTGCAACGACATCGTTCGCGACGAAGCCCAGGCGGACTCCTCCACCGGCGGCCAGAAGGGCGGCCTGCCCACGCCGGCCGAGATCTGCGCGATCCTCGACCAGTACGTGATCGGGCAGGAGCGCGCCAAGAAGATCCTCTCGGTCGCGGTCTACAACCACTACAAGCGCCTGCGGCACAAGGCCCGCAAGGACGAGGTGGAGCTCTCCAAGAGCAACATCCTGCTGGTGGGGCCCACCGGCTCGGGCAAGACGCTGCTCGCGCAGACGCTGGCCCGTCTGCTCAACGTGCCCTTCGTGATCGCCGACGCCACCACGCTGACCGAAGCCGGCTACGTGGGCGAGGACGTCGAGAACATCATCCAGAAGCTGCTGCAGAACTGCAACTACGAGGTCGACAAGGCGCAGAGCGGCATCGTCTACATCGACGAGATCGACAAGATCTCGCGCAAGTCCGACAACCCGTCGATCACGCGCGACGTCTCCGGCGAGGGCGTGCAGCAGGCGCTGCTCAAGCTGATCGAGGGCACGGTGGCCTCGGTGCCGCCGCAGGGCGGCCGCAAGCATCCCAACCAGGACTTCGTGCAGATCGACACCACGAACATCCTGTTCATCTGCGGCGGCGCCTTCGACGGGCTCGAGAAGGTGATCCGCAACCGCTCGGAGCGCTCCGGCATCGGCTTCTCGGCGGCGGTCCGCAGCGAGACCGATCGCTCGGTCGGCGAGGTGCTGCGCGAGGTGGAGCCCGAGGACCTGATCAAGTTCGGCCTGATTCCCGAGCTGGTCGGCCGGCTGCCGGTGGTGGCCACGCTCGACGAACTGAACGAAGCCGCCCTGATCGAGATCCTGATCGAGCCCAAGAACGCGCTGATCAAGCAGTACGGCCAGCTGTTCGCCATGGAGGGCGTCGAGCTCGAGATCCGGCCCGAGGCGCTCAAGGCCATCGCCCGCAAGGCGCTGCGCCGCAAGACCGGCGCGCGCGGCCTGCGCTCCATCCTCGAGCAGGCGCTGCTCGACACGATGTACGAGCTGCCGTCCATCCAGAACGTGCGCAAGGTCGTGCTCGACGAGAACACGATCGAAGGCGACGGCAAGCCGCTGGTCATCTACGCCGACGCGCCAAAGGTCTCGGGCTCGAACTGAGCCCCCACCGGGGCCGCTCGACGAAAGGCGGGCGCCCCGGCCGCGACCCATTTGCTGAAGGGCGCCGCCGCTTCCCGCCGTTCTCCCCGCCCCAGAAAGCCTTGCCGGGCCTTCCCCGGCCTTTCCGGCCCTCCGGGGCGCGTGTCGCGCCCCTGCCCAAAGCCCCCTCGGCGCGCATGGGGGGTGTCGGGAATGGGCGTATCCTCATTGCGAACACTTGAAATCCCGCGGGGTGCCGCAACATCCCCGGGACAGTCCGATTGGAGAATTCGATGTCCGAAGAACAGACCCGCGCGTTCGATTCGCCCTTGCCGCTGCTGCCGCTGCGCGATGTCGTGGTCTTCCCCCACATGGTGATCCCGCTGTTCGTCGGCAGGCCCAAGTCGATCAAGGCGCTCGAGTCCGCCATGGAAGGCGGCAAGAGCATCATGCTCGTGGCGCAGAAGAACGCGTCCAAGGACGAACCCTCCGAGGCGGACATCCACCGCATCGGCTGCGTCTCGAACATCCTGCAGATGCTCAAGCTGCCTGACGGCACGGTCAAGGTGCTGGTCGAGGGCGTGCGGCGCGCGCGGATCGTCGACGTCGACGATTCCGGCGCCCACTTCACCTGCACGATCGAGCCGGTCGCGGCGGACACCGAGGCCAACCCGGAGTCCGAGGCCCTGCGCCGCGCGATCCTGGCGCAGTTCGACCAGTACGTGAAGCTCAACAAGAAGATCCCGCCCGAGATCCTCGCGTCGCTCAACGGCATCGACGATCCGGGCCGGCTGGCCGACACGATCGCCGCCCACCTGCCGATCCGCATCGAGCAGAAGCAGGAGATCCTCGAGACCAACTCGGTGTCCGAGCGGCTCGAGCGGCTGCTCGCGCAGATCGAGACCGAGCTCGACATCCTCCAGGTGGAAAAGCGCATCCGCGGCCGCGTGAAGCGCCAGATGGAGAAGAGCCAGCGCGAGTACTACCTCAACGAGCAGGTCAAGGCGATCCAGAAGGAGCTCGGCGAGGGCGAAGAGGGCGCCGACCTCGAGGAGCTCGAGAAGAAGATCAAGGCCGCCCGGATGCCCAAGGAGGCCCTGAAGAAGGCCGAGGCCGAGCTGCGCAAGCTCAAGCTGATGTCGCCCATGTCGGCCGAGGCCACCGTGGTGCGCAACTACATCGACGTGCTGGTCGGCCTGCCCTGGAAGAAGAAGAGCAAGATCAACAACGATCTCGCGAATGCGCAGACGGTGCTCGACGACGACCACTTCGGCCTCGACAAGGTCAAGGAGCGCATCCTCGAATACCTCGCGGTGCAGCAGCGCGTCGACAAGCTCAAGTCGCCCATCCTGTGCCTGGTCGGGCCCCCGGGGGTCGGCAAGACCTCGCTGGGCCAGTCGATCGCCCGCGCGACGAACCGCAAGTTCGTCCGCATGGCGCTCGGCGGCGTGCGCGACGAGGCCGAGATCCGCGGTCACCGCCGCACCTACATCGGGTCCATGCCGGGCAAGATCCTGCAGAACCTGAGCAAGGTGGGCGTGCGCAATCCGCTCTTCCTGCTCGACGAGGTCGACAAGATGGGCCAGGACTTCCGCGGCGACCCGTCCAGCGCGCTGCTCGAGGTGCTCGACCCCGAGCAGAACGCCACCTTCACCGACCACTACGTCGAGGTCGAGTACGACCTGTCCGACGTGATGTTCGTGGCCACGGCCAACACGCTGAACATCCCGCCGCCGCTGCTCGACCGGATGGAGGTGATCCGGCTGTCGGGTTACACCGAGGACGAGAAGCTCGGCATTGCCCAGCGCTACCTGCTGCCCAAGCAGATGAAGAACACCGGGCTGAAGGCCGAGGAGATCTCGGTGTCAGAGGCCGCGATCCGCGACATCGTCCGCTACTACACGCGCGAGGCCGGCGTGCGTTCGCTCGAGCGCGAGATCAGCAAGATCTGCCGCAAGGTGGTCAAGATGCTCCTGCTGACCAAGCAGGAGAAGAAGGTCAGCGTCACGCCCAAGAACCTCGACAAGTTCCTCGGCGTGCGCCGCTACACCTTCGGCATCGCGGAAAAGGAGAACCAGATCGGGCAGGTCACCGGCCTGGCCTGGACCGAGGTCGGCGGCGAACTGCTCACGATCGAGGCGGTCGCGGTGCCCGGCAAGGGCAAGACCACCTTCACCGGCAAGCTCGGCGACGTGATGCAGGAGTCGATCAAGGCGGCAATGACCGTGGTGCGCCGGCGCGCGCAGCGCCTGGGCATCAAGCCCGACTTCCACGAGAAGCAGGACATCCACATCCACGTGCCCGAGGGCGCCACGCCCAAGGACGGTCCGAGCGCGGGCATCGCGATGACCACCGCGCTGGTGTCGGTGCTCACCGGCATCCCGGTGCGCGCCGACGTCGCGATGACCGGCGAGATCACGCTGCGCGGCGAGGTGCTCGCGATCGGCGGCCTGAAGGAGAAGCTGCTGGCCGCGCACCGCGGCGGCATCAAGACGGTGCTGATCCCCGAGGAGAACGTGAAGGACCTCGCGGAGATTCCGGACAACGTCAAGAACCGCCTCGACATCGTGCCGGTGAAGTGGATCGACCGCGTGCTCGAGGTCGCGCTCGAGCGCGCGCCGCAGGCGCTTCCCGACGAGGATGCGGGTGTTTCCACTAGCGCGGTGTCGGCGTCGCCTGCATCCGCTGCCGGAGGCGACGTCGTCACGCACTGACCGGGGGATGCACGCGGCCGACGAAGTGCGTCTCCAGAGGGAAAGTCGCCCGGATCCTGGCTTGACACTGCTTGATCCGGGCGATTAAATACGCGCTCCGCTTCGCCCGGCTCGCTCCTGGCGTCGATACATAGAAAGTCATCGCGCATCGTTCTTCATGCGCTCATTCCATCAAAGTTTCTGAGGTGAGGGGGTTCTAGTGAACAAGTCCGAATTGATCGACCACATCGCGAAGCAGGCTGACATCTCGAAAGCCGCTGCCGGCCGTTCGCTCGATGCGATGATCGGCGCCATTCGCACCACGCTGAAGAAGGGCAATTCGGTCACGCTGGTCGGCTTCGGCACCTTCTCGGTCGGCAAGCGCGCCGCCCGCACCGGCCGCAATCCGCGCACCGGCGCAACCATCAAGATCAAGGCGGCCAAGCTGCCCAAGTTCCGTCCGGGCAAGGGCCTGAAAGACGCGCTCAACTGAGATCGTTTTTTTCGAAACCCGCTTTCTTGCGGCGCTCGAAAATCGTATATAATCGCGGTCTTCATGGTTGCCGCAGTCATACAGTATCTTGACTCGGTCGATCAGGGCGAAAGCAGCAAAGGGTGCTTAGCTCAGTTGGTAGAGCGGCGCCCTTACAAGGCGTAGGTCGGGAGTTCGAGCCTCTCAGCACCCACCAGCGCAGCGCCCAGAGAATCTTGGAGTGGTAGTTCAGTTGGTTAGAATACCGGCCTGTCACGCCGGGGGTCGCGGGTTCGAGTCCCGTCCACTCCGCCAACACTCGAAGGGCGAACGG
>MEEC01000140.1 GCA_001724315.1 Lautropia sp. SCN 70-15
AGGGCGCGGTATCCCTCGAGAACCAGGGCTTCAACTCCAACGCGGGCTTCGTCGTCACCGACGAGGGCGTGGTCGTCTTCGACGTGCTCGGCACGCCGGCGCTGGGGGCGGCCCTGCTCGCGGAGATCCGGGGAGTCACCGACCAGCCGGTCAAGCGCGTGGTGGTCAGCCACTACCACTCCGATCACTTCTACGGCCTGCAGGCCTTCAAGGAAGCCGGCGCCGAGATCTGGGCGCACGCGAAGGTCCGCGACTACCTTGCGAGCGACGCGCCCGTCGAGCGGCTCGCGGAGCGCCGACAGTCGCTGGCGCCCTGGGTCACGAAGTCCGCGCGAATCGTGCCGCCCGATCGCTACATCGAGGGCGAAGCTTCGTTCGCGCTGGGCGGAGTGCGCTTCCGCCTGTTCTCGGCCGGCCCCGCGCACACCGCCGAGGACCTGATGATGCTGGTCGAGGAAGACGGCGTGCTGTTCGCCGGCGACCTGATCTTCGCCGGCCGGGTGCCCTTCGTGGGCGACGCCGACAGCCGCGCCTGGCTCGCCGCGCTGGACAGCCTCGCGCAGCGGACCCCGCGTTTCGTGGTCACCGGACACGGTCCGGCCTCGCGCGATGCCGGCGCCGACATCGCGCTGACCCGCGACTACCTGCGCTACCTGCGCCAGGAAATGGGCAAGGCAGTCGACGAGTTCCTCACCTTCGACGAAGCCTACGCGCGCACCGACTGGTCGCGCTTCAGCGGGCTGCCGGCCTTCGACGACGCCAACCGGCGCAACGCCTACAACACCTTCCTGCTGATGGAGCGCGAGCTGCTCTCGGGCGCGCGCTGAGCCCGGGCTGCGTCGGTGGCGGCAATCCGATGGAGCACAGGCGCAGATCCGGCACAATTCGGGGCATGGCAAGTCATCGGAAAATCGCCCGGAACGGCGCATGGACGGGCGCCGGGATGATCGATGCCCGGATCGCGGGCGTCTCCCTGGCCTGCGCGCTGGGCATGCTGGCAGCGGCCGGTTCCGCGCTCGGGCAGGCGCCCTCGGCGCTGGAGCGCTGCCTGCTCGATCGGCTGCAGGCGGCGGCGCCCGGCGTCACGGTCGACGAGGTCAGGCGGGCCTGCGCCGGCGTCGAGGGGCCCGGTCCTGAGACACCCGGTCCGCAGGCGCCCGATCGGCAGGGACCCGGAGCCGTTCCGCCGCTGGCGGTCGCGCGGCCGGCGCCCGAGCTGAGCAGTTCGCCGGCGGAGCGCCGCATCGTGAGCGAGTCCCGGCTGTGGGACGAGCGCTTCGCGCTGCTGCCGCATCGACCCAACTATCTGTTGCCTTTCGCGCACGCCAGCGGCGCCCCCGGTTCGGGCGGCGGCGACATCCAGCGCAACGAGGTGAAGTTCCAGGTCAGCTTCAAGCTTCCGCTGATGCCGCCGCTGTTCGAGGGGCGGGCAGGGCTCTTCTTCGCCTACACCGGCCAGGCCTGGTGGCAGGCCTACAACGACGAACGCTCGTCGCCGTTTCGCGAATACAGCCACGAGCCCGAAGTCTTCGCCGCATGGCGGCCCGCGCTGGGCCCGATCCTGGGCTGGACGCCGCGCGTTGCCAGCGCCGGCTTCGTGCACCAGTCGAACGGCCGCTCGGGCGAGCTCTCGCGCAGCTGGAACCGGCTCTTCGCCGAGCTGACGCTGGACCGGCCCGACGGCTGGTGGCTGTCACTGCGGCCCTGGTGGCGGATTCCCGAAGACGCGAAGACCTCTCCCGAATCGCCGGACGGCGACGACAATCCGGACATCGAGCGCTACGCCGGCGACGGCGAACTGCGCCTGGGCTACGCCGCCGGCCAGCAGCGCTGGACGCTCACGGCGCGCCGCGGGCTGCGCGAGGGCGGCAAGGGGGCGGTCCAGATCGACTGGAGCCGCCCCACCGGCTTCAGCCCGCAGCTGCGCTGGTACGTGCAGCTATTCGACGGCTACGGCGAGAGCCTGATCGACTACCGCGCGCGCCTGCAGCGGATCGGCTTCGGCGTGATGCTGAACGACTGGTACTGAACCGGCCCTAGAAGGTCGACCAGCCCGGTTCCTCGTGGTCGAGCATCCGCTTGATCGACGCGAAGTACATGTCGCTCTGCTGGCGCTCGCCGTCGACCTGCTCGGACACCCGCGCCGCGAGCGCGTCGTCGACGATGCGCAAGGGCTTGCCGGCGGCGGCCTGGGTGGCCAGCACCTGGTGCATGCAGGCGCGTTCGAGGTAGTAGAGGTCGTCGAAGGCCCAGGCCATGTTCGGGCCCACGACCGTCACGCCGTGGCTGGCCATGAACATCACGGTCTTGCCGGCCAGCTGCGAGGCGATCCGCCTGCCCTCGTCGTCGTCGAGCGCCAGGCCCTCGTAGCGGTCGTCGTAGGCCACGCGCCCGTGGAAGCGCAGCGCGTTCTGGCCCGCCATCAGCAGGCGGCCGCCCTCGACCAGCGTGAGCGCGGTCGCGTAGGGCATGTGGGTGTGCAACACGCACTTCGCGTGCGGGTTCATCCGGTGGATCCAGCTGTGGATGAAGAAGGCGGTGGGCTCGAGGGGATGCTTGCCGTCGAGCAACTGGCCGTCGCCATCGATCAGCAGGATGTCGCCCGCGCAGACTTCGCTCCAGTGCAGGCCCTGCGGGTTGATCAGGTAGCGGCCGCTGTCGATCTCGAGGCTGAAGTGGTTGCAGACGCCTTCGTTGAGGCCGCAGCGGGCGGACCAGCGCAGCGCGGCGGCCATGTCGAGCCGGCCTTGCCGGACCTTCTGTTCGAGGCTCATGCGTGAGGGTTCCGTGATGGGAGGGCGAGGCCCGAGTGTAGCAATCCGGCGCGCCCGGAATGCCGCGCAAGCGCCTGCTGTCGCGCGCCGCGCGTCTTCAGTCCGCGACCCGGCCGCGCATCGCCTTGATCCGGCCCCGTTGCACCTTCTCGTCGACGCGCCTGCGCTGCGAGGCGCGGGTGGGACGGGTGGGCAGGCGCTCGGGCATCACCCGCGAGGCGGCATCGATCAGCGCGTGGAGCCGGGCCAGCGCGTCGTCGCGGTTCTTCTCGAGGCTGCGGTAGCGCTGCGCCTTGATCACCACCACGCCGTCGCCGGTGATACGGTGGTCGGACAGGCCGAGCAGCCGCTCCTTGACCGCGTCGGGCAGCGAGGACGCGCGGATGTCGAAGCGCAGCTGGATCGCGTTCGACACCTTGTTGACGTTCTGCCCGCCGGGGCCTTGCGCGCGGATCGCGGTGAACTCGATCTGCGAAGCCTCGGGCGTGAGCAGGGGATCTCGGCTTGCATCCATCATCGTGCAATCTTACGCGCGCATTTCAGGAGGCATCGATGGCGTGGCGGGTGCCGTTCGCGGCTCAATGCGTGGCAAGGCTGCCCGGGTAGAGCTTTTCCAGGACCGCGAGCGCGGTGTCGGCGAGCAGGGGATCGAGCGCCGCGGCCACCGCGGCCTGCGCATCGGCTTCGTCGCGCAGCGTCCACGCGTGCTCGAAGCCTTCCTTGCGCTCGCGCACCAGGTCTTCCACCACCGCTCGCCAGTGCGGCGGGTGTTCGGAGGGCGCCCAGTCGCCGCGGCCGCGGCCGTAGTGGGCCACCGCCAGGTAGCCGAGCAGGGCGGTGATCACCAGCTCGTTGAGCATCGCGTCCGACCAGGCGACCGACGAGGACTTCGCGCCGCGCACCACGTTGTAGCCGCGCGCGATGCCGAAGGCGCCCAGCGCGCCGATCACCCCGCCGGCGAGCAGGCCCGCGCCGAAGCTCAGGCCGCCGGTGGCCAGGTCGGCCTTCAGGCCGGCCAGCGCGCCCGAGACCGCGCCGCCGACCACGGCCGCCTTGCGCTCGCTGAGCGGCTCGCGCACCACGTAGTGCTCGGCCAGGCGGGCCAGCACCTCGGCGCCGGCCTGGCCCTTCAGACCGTGCAGCGCGATCAGCCGGTCGGTGCCGGCGCGGATGTCGGCGTCGAGCCGGTCGGCCAGCGCGCGCATCGCGGCGCGGCGCCCCGGCGAGGGCGCGGTGCGCAGCAGCCCCAGCAGCCCGTCGTCGGCAAGCGTCTCCCGGTCGGCGGCGGCCCGCGCGAGCCGCTCGACCAGCACCGCGATCGAAGCGTCGAAGGTCTCCCGGCGCCCCGCGTTCCAGGCCTCGACCAGCCGGGCGAAGGCCGGACGCGCCTCCTCGGCCAGCAGCGGCGCCAGCGTTCGCAGCAGCGTGGCCTCCTGCACCCAGCAGCGGGCGAAGGCGTCGAGCGGCAGCACCGCGCGCACCTGCTTCGCGCCCGCAAGCTCGCGTCGCCAGCGCTCGATCTCGGCGGCTTCCTCGGCGGCCGGGCGGGGTTTGCCGAGCTGGTTCAGGAGCGCCACGACCGGCTTGCCGATCCAGTCGAGCACGCGCATCTCGTGCGCCACGTAGCCGGCCTCGTCGGGCGGCTCCGAGGCGTTGACCAGGTACAGCACGATGTCCGCGCGCTCGCGCACGTTGCGCACCGCCTGCTGGCTCGACCACAGCGCGCGGTCGCGGAAGCGGTCCCAGACCGCGGAGAGGAACCAGCCGATCGGATCGCCGGAGGCCTCGAGCCGCTTCGCCAGTCGCGCGCTGTCGCCGAATCCCGGCGTGTCCCAGAGCCAGAGCCGGTCTCCCCGGGGCGTCTCGACCAGCGTGTGCTCGTCGGCCGAATCGGTGACATGGGCCTCGTCGCGGACCTCGCCGACGTCGCGTCCGAGCAGGGTACGGGCCAGCGTGGTCTTGCCCACGTTGGTGTGGGAGATCAGACTGAGCGAAATCGTGCGGGCGCCGTCGTCGGTCATCTCGGTGCGGTCATGGTGGTGCGCTCATCGGGCTGCGGACACCGGGCCGGGGGAGCGGGTCGCGAGTGCCAGGGCCTCGCCCAGCTCGCGCTCGGCGGCCGCCGGTTCGGCGCGCTCCAGGTCGACGAAGGCCGCGGCGTGTCCCTGCGCAGCCAGCATGCGCCGCCAGGCCGCGCGCCGCTCCTCGCGGCGCCTCGAGGCGGTCGGATCGTCGCCGAAGCGGGCCACGAAGGCCGACTCGTCGACCAGCGCGACCAGCGGGACGCCGGCCGGCCGCGCGGCCGCCATCGAATCCACGAAAGTGCCGTGGGTCTCGGGCTCCGGCGTGGCGGTGGCCGACACCAGGGCGAAGACCGCGGCCGCGGTCCCCGGCGCCGCGCCGGACGCGCCCGGGTGCTCGATCGCCTCGCGCAGCCTTGCGCCCGCCTGGTCCTCGTCGCCGTACGCGACCTCGTCGAGCAGCTCGATCCGCGTGGCGGGACCGAACAGCCGGGAGGCGAGGTCGCGCAGGGCCTGCCTGGCGGCGGGCGAGGGCCGGTGGTTGCAGGGCAGCACCACGACGGTCGTCGCCTCGCCGCGATGCGAGCGGGCCAGCGTTGCGAAGTAGGGCTCGTCAAGCGGCAGGGGGAAGCGCGCGGCCAGCCGTCGCTCGATCGCGAGCTCGCGCGCGGCCAGCGCCAGGCGCGGCAGCACGACGACCAGGGCCACGGTCACCGCGTACAGGTGGATCCAGGGCGCGGCCTCGGCGCCCGGCCCCGGAAGGCGCATCGCCTGCAGGGCGGCGGCATCCGGCAGCCCGATGCCGGTGAGCGCCGACGCGGGCCCCAGCACGACGCCGAGGATCGCGCGCACCTGCTCGGCGTCGAGGAAGGTGCTCTCCCACCCGGCCCGGTACGCGAAGGCCAGGCCGCGCAGGTACATGCCGGCCAGCGCGCCGAGCGCGAAGGCGATCGCGGACAGGTGAAGCGTGCGCGCGACGCGCCCGGCGTGCAGCCGGCCGCTCGCGCGTGTCCACTCCCCGGCGAAGCGCGCGAGCGCCGAAGCGGCGCCCTTGCCGGCCTCCTGCGAGCCGCGGGGCGGCGCGCCGAGGCGCGCGAGCCGCCCCGGCAGCGGCGCGGCCAGGCGGATCAGGGGGCCGGCGACGCTGCGGCCGGCGAAGCGCCGGAACAGGCTCGCGGCATAGACCGCGAGATTCCAGGCCATCAGTGCGAGCAGTGGCGGCGCCAGCAGGTTGACCTCCCTGGAGGCGCCGAAGGCATCGGTGGCCAGGCCGAGGACGAGCGAGACCGCCGCCAGCGCCCAGGCGATCCACGGCCGCCATTGCAGCGCGCGCAAGGCCCGCGGAACCGCCGGCTCGCGTTCGGCGATCCGGCCGAGGGCAAGGCGGGCCCGGGCCGCGATGAAGGCCTCGGGGGGCGCCTGCTCGCCCTCGGCCCGGGCGGCGGCGCGACTGGCCCAGACGCGGTCCTCGTCGCTCCAGGGCACCGAGCCGGTCGGCGCGGTCTCCCAGGCTCGCACGAGCAGGGTGGCGCGGGCGTCGGCTTCGTTCATCGGGGCGTGCCGGGCTCGGCGACGGGCTCCCCGCGGGCCGCGAGCCAGTCGCGCGCGATCTCGTCGAGGGTGCGGGGCGCGCTCGCAATGCGCGGGCCGGCGAAATGCCGGACGGTGTCGCGCGAGGTTTCGTCGCGCAGGTACTCGACCGGCGACTTGCCGTCGACGCGGGCCAGCATCAGCGCCGGCAGCAGCGCCGCGGCACGACCCTCCAGCCCGGCGCGCGGCTCGAACCGGCCCTCTGCGAAGTAGGCCTGCACGAAGGCCTCGAAGCTCGCCAGCAGCTCCCCGCGCCGCTCCGGGCGGACCAGCGCCTTGAGCAGCAGATGGTTCAGGCAGAAGGCGATGTCGAAGGCCGGGTCGCCGTACCAGGCGCATTCGGCATCGAGCAGGATCGGTCCGTCGGGGCCCACCAGGATGTTCTTCGGGCTGACGTCGCCGTGGACCAGCGCGATCTGCGCCGAGCCGGTGCGCTCGACCAGGGTGTTCAGGCGCGCCGCGAGATCGGGGTGGCGGATGGCGGTCGCCAGCAGGTAGGGCTCGAGCCGCAGCGCGTGGAAGTTCGCGAGCGTGGGAAATGCTGCGGCCAGCGCCGGGTCCTGGGCGCTCGCGAAGTGGATGCGGCCGAGGACTTCGCCGACCGCCCGGGCGGTCGCCGGCTCGACCCGGCCGTCGAGCAGCTGGCGTTTCCAGACGGGGT
>MEEC01000141.1 GCA_001724315.1 Lautropia sp. SCN 70-15
GCGCGCGGCGCAGGAGGCCGGCCTGGTGTTCATCGGCCCGCCGGCTGACGCGATCGCCGCCATGGGCAGCAAGTCGGCCGCCAAGGCGCTGATGGAGAAGGCCGGCGTGCCGCTGGTGCCCGGCTACCACGGCAGCGAGCAGGATCCCGCCTTTCTGGCGGCCGAGGCCGAGCGGATCGGCTTCCCGGTGCTGATCAAGGCCAGCGCGGGCGGCGGCGGCAAGGGCATGCGGATCGTCGAGCGCGCCGACCAGTTTGCCGCGGCGCTGGCCTCCTGCCAGCGCGAGGCGCGCAACGCCTTCGGCGACGAGCACGTGCTGATCGAGCGCTACGTGCTGCGGCCGCGCCACATCGAGATCCAGGTCTTCGCCGACACCCACGGCAACTGCGTGCACCTGTTCGAGCGCGACTGCTCGGTCCAGCGCCGCCACCAGAAGGTGATCGAGGAGGCGCCCGCCCCGGGCATGACCGCCGAGCGCCGCGCCGCGATGGGCGAGGCCGCGGTGGCCGCCGCGCGCGCGGTCGGCTACGTGGGCGCCGGCACCGTGGAGTTCATTGCCGACCAGGCCGGCAACTTCTGGTTCATGGAAATGAACACCCGGCTGCAGGTCGAGCACCCGGTCACCGAGATGATCACCGGCCAGGACCTGGTCGAGTGGCAGCTGCGGGTCGCGGCCGGCGAGCCGCTGCCGAAGGCGCAGCCCGAGCTGTCGATCGACGGGCACGCGATCGAGGTCAGGCTCTACGCCGAGAACCCGGACAAGGGGTTCCTGCCTTCGATCGGCACGCTGAAGCGGCTGCGCCTGCCCGACGGCGAATCGTTCGCGATCGGCAGCGCGACGAGCGCCGGCGGCGCGAGTGCCGGCGTGCGCGTCGACAGCGGCGTGCGCGAGGGCGACGCGATCACCCCGCACTACGACCCGATGATCGCCAAGCTGATCTGCCACGGCCGCGACCGCGCCGAGGCGCGCCTGCGGATGGCCGGCGCGCTCGCGCGGGTGCAGGCAGCCGGCGTGCAGACCAACGCGGCCTTCCTGTCGCGGCTGATGCGCGACCAGGCCTTCGCCGCCGCCGAGCTCGACACCGGCCTGATCGAGCACCGCAAGGCCACGCTGCTTCCCGAGCCGGCGGCGCCCGGCCTGCGGACGCTGGCGCTCGGCGCCGCGGCAGTGATCGCCCTGGAGCGCGCGGCCGGCACGACCGGCCCGAGCGACCCGTGGGCGGTCACCGACGGCTGGCGACACGGCGGCGCCTGGCTGGCGCGACCGATGCGCTTCGGCTTCGCCGGCGCCGAGCACGAAGTCGTGGTCGAGTACGCCGCGGCAGGATGGACCGTGCGAGCCGGCGAGCAAGCGGTCTGCCTGGCGGCGCTGCGGCTGGACACCGCCACCGGCACGCTGCGCGGGCTGGCCGGCGACAGCGCCTTCGAGATCGGCGTGGAGCTCGACGGCGAGACGCTGCACCTCTTCGGTCCCGACGGACCGGTCGCGCTGCACTGGGCGGGCCCGCTCGCGCACGCCGGCGACGACGCCCACGAGGGCGGCGGCCTGAGCGCGCCGATGCCCGGCAAGGTGGTCGCCGTGCTGGTCGAGGCGGGCGCCGAGGTTTCGCGCGGCCAGCCGGTCGTGGTCATCGAGGCCATGAAGATGGAGCACACGATCGCCGCGCCGGCCGACGGCAAGGTCACCGAGCTGCGCTACCGGGTCGGCGACCAGGTCGCCGAGGGCGCCGCGCTGATCGGCTTCGAGCCGGCGTGACCCCGATGCTGCGGATCGCGATCACCCACCCCGAGGCCGAGGCGCGCGATCGCTGGTGCGCCGCGCTGTCTGCCCTGCTCCCGCAGGCGCGCGTCGAGGGCTGGCAGCCCGGCGCCGAGCCGGCCAACTACGCGGTCGGCTGGTACCCGGAGTCGGGATTCTTCGCCGGCCAGCCGCGGCTGCGGGCGCTGTTCAGCGCCGGCGCCGGCGTGGACCACCTGCTGCGTCACCCCGATCTGCCGGCCGCCTTGCCGGTGGTCCGGCTCGAGGATGCCGGCATGGCCGAGCAGATGGTCGAGTACTGCCTGCACGAAGTGCTGCGCCTGCAGCGGCGCGTGCCCGACTACGAGGCCCTGCAGCGCGAAGGCCGCTGGCAGGAGCTGCGCGCGCTGCGCCGCGACGAGCTCGAGGTCGGCGTGTTCGGCCTGGGCGTGCTCGGCGCGCAAGTCGCGCGCGCCTTCGCCGCGCTGGGCTATCCGGTGCGCGGCTACTCGCGCTCGCCCAAGGCGATCGAGGGCGTGAACTGCTTCGACGAAGCCCGGGGCCTGCGGGCCTTCCTCGAAGGCTGCCGCGTGCTGGTGCTGCTCGCGCCGCTGACCCCCGACACCCGGGACCTGTTCGACGGCCAGCGCCTGGCCTGGCTGCCCGAAGGCGCCTGGCTGGTGAACGTCGCGCGCGGCGCGCTGGTGGTGGACGAGGCGCTGCTGGCGGCGCTGGACTCGGGCAGGCTGGCCGGCGCCACGCTCGACGTCTTTCGCGAGGAGCCGCTGCCGGCCGCGCACCGCTTCTGGACGCATCCCGGAGTGCGGATCACGCCTCACGTGTCGGCGGTCACGCTCCCCGAGATCTCCGCCCGGCAGGTGGCGAGCAAGATCGCGGCACTGGAGCGCGGCCAGCCGGTGAGCGGCCTCGTGCTGCGCGACCGCGGCTACTGACGCCACGCGAGCGTGGCTACGGATGCTTCGCGAGCGGCGCTGCGGATGCTTCGCGAGCGCGGCTACTCGGGAGGCGAGCAGGGCCGCCCGGGCAGCATCCGGCTCGACGCGGCACAATTGGAAACTTGAAATCGAACCGGCTGCACGCCCAAGCAAGCGGAAGCCCGAAGCGAATGAAGCTGCCCACGAAAGTCCTGATCACCGAAGTCGGTCCGCGCGACGGCCTGCAGAACGAGAAGCAACCGGTGTCCACCGAGGTCAAGGTGGGGTTGTGTGAGCGCTTGCTCGCCGCAGGCGTCCGTCAGCTCGAAGCGACGTCCTTCGTGTCGCCGAAGTGGGTGCCGCAGATGGCCGACGCCGCCGACGTGATGGCGCGCATCCCGCGGCCGGCCGGCAGCCGCATCTCGGTGCTCACCCCCAACATGAAGGGCTTCGAGGCGGCGCTGGCTGCCGGCGCGCAGGAAGTCGTGATCTTCGGCGCGGCCAGCGAGGCCTTCTCCCAGCGCAACATCAACTGCTCGATCGCCGAGAGCATCGAGCGCTTCCGCCCGGTGGCCGAGGCCGCCAAGGCGAACGGCCTGCGCCTGCGCGCCGCGGTGTCGGTGGCCTACGGCTGCCCTTACCAGGGCGAGGTGCCGGTCGAGTCGGTGGTCGACGTCTCGCTGCGGATGCGCGAACTCGGCTGCGACGAGATCGGCATCGCCGACACGATCGGCGTGGCCAACGGCGGCCAGGTGCAGCGCGTGCTCGAGGCGGTGCTGCGCGAGCTGCCGGCCGACGCGATCTCCGGCCACTATCACGACACCTACGGCCAGGCGGTGGCCAACGTGCTGGCCAGCCTGCAGGTGGGCATCGAGCGCTTCGACACCTCGATCGCCGGCCTGGGCGGCTGCCCCTTCGCCAAGGGCGCCACCGGCAACGTGGCCACCGAGGACGTGGTCTACCTGCTGCACGGCCTGGGCATCGAGACCGGACTCGATCTCGATGCGCTGGTCGAAGCCGGCCAGTGGATCTCGGCGCAGCTCGACCGGCGCAGCAACTCGCGCGCCGGCAACGCGATCGCCGCGAAGCGCGCGGCCCGGCAGGAAGCCGCCACCGCATGACCGGGACCAAGCCGCCGCCGCGCCCGGCCTTCGCCGGGCGCACCCGCTCGCCCTGCATCTCGGTCTGCCGGATCGATCCGGCCGACGGCCTGTGCGTCGGCTGCCTGCGCACGATCGACGAGATCGCGAACTGGGGCGCGATGCCCCCCGAACAGCGCGTCGAGGTCTGGCGGCTGATCGCCGAGCGGCGCGAGGCGAAGGAGGCGGCGAAGGCAGCCGCCGCGGGCCAGCGCGGATGAACGGTCTGCCCGACACGGTCCGCTTCATCGAGCGCGACTGGCTCTCCTCCAACCAGGTCTTCCTGGTCGACGGCACCGAGGCCACGATCGTCGACACCGGCTACGTCAAGCACGCGCCGATGACCGCCGCCATCGTCGGCCGCCTGCTCGAGCAGACCGGCACCCGGCTCGCGCGCATCGTGAACACCCACCTGCACTCCGACCACTGCGGCGGCAACCGGATGCTGGCCGAGCGCTTCGGCGGCCGGACCCTGGTGCCGCAGGCCAGCCTCGCCGACGTTGCCCGGTGGGATGAGCAGGCGCTTACATTCGCCGCTACCGGCCAGCGCTGCGACCGCTTCGAGGCGCGCGGCGGCATCGCACCCGGCGACGAGCTGGTGATGGGCGGGCTGAGCTGGCGCGCGCACGCGGCGCCCGGCCACGATCCGAAGAGCCTGGTCTTCCACTGCCCCGACGCGCGGCTGCTGATCTCCGCCGATGCCCTCTGGGAGCAGGGCTTCGGGGTGATCTTCCCCGAGATCGAGGGCGAGTCCGGCTACGACGAGCAGCAGGCGATCCTGGAACTGATCGCGAGCCTGGAAGTCGACCTGGTGCTGCCCGGCCACGGCCCTGCCTTCACCGATGTGGCCGCCGCGCTGGCCACCGCCTTCTCGCGCCTGAAGGCGCTGCGCGAGGACCCGACCCGGCAGCCCCGCCACGGGCTCAAGGTGCTGATCAAGTACCTGATGCTGGACCTGGAGCGGATCGAGACCGAGCGCTTCGTCGAGCGCATCCGCGCCGCCTCGATCCCGCGCCACGCGGCAGACCGCCTCGGCATGACGCCCGACCAGGCGATACGCGACACCATCGCCCAGCTGGTCGCCCAGGGCCAGCTCGCCGAAGATGCCGGCTGGCTGGCCGACACCAGCGCCGCCTGAGCCCGCGGACGACGATCGTCACGGAGACGCCCCATGAGCCAGCCCGCGAGCCTCGCCATCCGCGACAGCCACGACGACGACCTCGGCGCGATCCAGGCGATCTACGCGCATCACGTCCGCCACGGCGGCGGGTCCTTCGAGCTGGAACCGCCGGACCTGGTCGAGATGATGCGCCGGCGCGCCGACGTGCTGCGCAACGGCTTTCCCTACCTGGTGGCGGTGGGCCACGCGGAGGGGCGCGAGCGGGTGGTCGGCTACGCCTACGTCAACTTCTTCCGGCTGCGACCCGCCTACCGCTTCACGGTGGAGAACTCGATCTACATCGACCCGGCCGCCCAGCGCAGCGGCGTGGGCAAGCGACTGCTCAACGAGTTGATCGCCCGCTGCGAAGCCGCAGGCCTGCGGCAGATGGTCGCGGTGATCGGCGACAGCCGCAACACCGGCTCGATCGGGCTGCACGCCGCCTGCGGCTTCCGTTTCGCCGGCGTGCTGCGCAGCACCGGCTGGAAGTTCGACAAGTGGCTCGACACGGTGCTGATGCAGCGCGACCTGGGGGCGGGCGACCGGGAACCGGCCGATCCCGGGCGCTGAGCCGGCTTGCTTCAGCCCCGCTGCGCGCGATCCCGCGCGTTCTGCGCCTCGATCCGCTCGCGCGCCTCGCGCCACTGCTCGTCGGTCCAGTCGCGCAGCGGATAGAAGTTGCCGCCGTTGGCCAGGTAGTTGCCGCCGTCCATGAAGATCAGCTGCCCGGTGAGCCAGTCGCAGCCGCCCGACATCAGGAAGGCCGCCAGGTTCTGCAGCTCGGCCATGCTGCCCGGCCGGCGCATCGGGTTCATCGCCCGGGAACGCGCGCCCGGCTCCTCGCCCGGGTTGAGCCGCTTGCTCATGCCTTCGGTGGGGATCTCGCCGGGGCCGACCGCGTTGAGCCGGATCCCGTAGCGCGCCCACTCGGTGGCCAGCGAGCGGGTCATCGCGGCGATGCCGGCCTTGCTCATCGCGGAAGGCACCACGAAGGGTCCGCCGTTCTCGACCCAGGTCACGATGATCGACATCACCGAGTTCATCGGCATGCCGGGCTTCCAGCCGCCGGCGCGCCGCGTCTCGTCGATCCAGTGCCGGCCGACCGCGTTGGTCACGTAGAAGGTGCCGTGGAAGACGATGTTGGCGATCGCGTCGAAGGCGCGCGAGGACAGCGCTTCGGTGGGGCTGATGAAGTTGCCCGCGGCGTTGTTCACCAGGCCGGTGAGCGGCCCCTCCGCGAAGATCTCGTCGACCATCGCCTCGACCGCCTGGGCGTCGCGGATGTCCACCGCGAAGGTCTTCACCTCGCCGCCGTGCTCGCGCATCATCTGCTGCGCGGCCTCGTCGAGCACCGCCTTGCGGCGGCCGCAGATCGCGACGCTGGCGCCGAGCTGCAGGAAGCGCTCGCTCATCGCCCGGCCCAGGCCGGTGCCGCCGCCGGTCACCAGGATCCGGTGGCCCCGCATCAGGTCTTTCTCGAACATCGCTGCCTCGCCAATCGGGTCCGCGCTCGCGGACGGACCTCAATCGTACTTCCTCGCGTCCTCGATCACCTTGCCGTCGTTGGGCAGGCTGCCGGGCGCGACCAGCGCCACCTCGCCGCGCAGCTTGGTGACCTCGCGCACCGACTCGGCCAGCGCGGCGGCCAGCGCCTCGACGCCGCCGGAGGCGATCACGGCCGAGTCGTCGGCCTCGCAGCGCAGCGTCATCCGGTCGTTGGCCATCTCGCCCTCGACGACCAGCCGCGCCCGCGCCACGCCCGGGTGCCGGCGAACGATTTCCTGCACCTGGCCCGGGTGCACGAACATCCCGCGCACCTTGGTGGTCTGGTCGGCGCGCCCCAGCCAGCCGCGGATCCGCACGTTGGTGCGACCGCAGGGCGAAGGGCCTCGCATCACCGCGGACAGGTCGCCGGTGCCGAAGCGGATCATCGGGTAGACCGGGTTGAAGCTGGTGACGACCACCTCGCCGACCTCGCCGTCGGGCACCGGGTCGCCGGTGCCCGGGCGGACGATCTCGAGGATCAGCGCCTCGTCGAGGATCATCCCCTCCATGGCCTCGGACTCGTAGGCCAC
>MEEC01000142.1 GCA_001724315.1 Lautropia sp. SCN 70-15
GCAGGCGCAGGCCCGCCTTGACCTTCGCGTCCAGCTCCGCCTCGGCCGTGCGCACGGCGTCGAGGCGCACGAGCACCTCGTCGATACGCTCGAAGGGCACGACCACCACGCCGTCCTGGTCGCCGACCAGGATGTCTCCCGTGGCGATCGCCGCACCGGCCAGCACCAGCGGGAAGCCCACGGTGCCCGGACCCTCGCGAGCGGGCGAGTTCGGCGTCACGCCGAGCGCGAAGCAGGGGAGACCGACCTCGCGCAGCCCGGGAATGTCGCGCACGCAGCCGTCGGTCACGAAGGCCACCGCGCCGCAGTTGCGTGCCATGCCGAGCAACAGGTCGCCGGCGACCGCACAGCCCGCATGTCCGCCGGTGGCCGCAGCGAGCACGTCGCCGGGCTGCAGCAGGCGCAGCGCTGCGAACACCGCCAGGTTGTCGGCCGGGCCGGCATCGCAGGTGAGTGCCACCCCGCAGAAGGCGGCCTGCTCCGACACGACCGGCTTGATCCGGTAGTCGAGCCCGCCGCTGCCGCCGAGCGCATCGACGACGAAGCCGGTCGGTACGCCGCGCAGCGCCGCCATCTGGTCGCGGCGCGGGCGCCGCAATTCTTTCGCAACGCGAATCTTCGGTGCGTCTTCGATCAAGGCGATCCCCTGGACGTTCGGTGACCCCTCATTCTAGGAGCGACCGCGCGCCGGGAGCGCAGACGACCCGACACCGAGCCGGCCGCCCCCCGCTACGCGCACTGCGTCAGACCCGGGATGGCGTTGACACCGCGGCGAAGCGGATTCCACAATCCCGGGACAACAACACGGCTGCGTCTCTCCTGCCCGCCGTCCCCGGGAAGTGCTCGCCCCTCTCGGCAAGGTCACCCCGGCCTCGGCAAAGCCTTTTCGTGCTTTCACACGGAGACCGACATGGCAGAGCGCACCCTCGAAACGGACTACCTCGTCGTCGGCGCAGGCGCCGCGGCCATGGCCTTTGCCGACACGCTGCTCGAGGACAGCGACGCGAGCATGACGATCGTCGACCGCCGGCACAAGCCAGGCGGGCACTGGCTCGACGCCTATCCATTCGTGCGGCTGCACGGCCCGTCGGCCAACTACGGCGTGAATTCACGGCCGCTGGGCTCGGGCCTCATCGACCGGATCGGCCTGAACCAGGGGCTCTACGAACTGGCGACCGGCCCCGAGATCTGCGCCTACTTCGACCGGGTCATGCACCAGCGGCTGCTGCCGAGCGGCCGGGTCACCTGGCTGCCGCTCGGCGACTGGCAGGATGGCGTCGTCACCTCTCGGGTCAATGGCGCGCGCACGCGGGTGGCGGTGCGCCGCAGGGTCGTCGACGCGACCTTCGCCGACACCCGCGTGCCGGCCACGCACCCGCCGGGCTTCGCCGTGGCCGCAGGCGTGCAGTGCGTGCCGCCCAACGAGCTCGTGCGACTGCGCGAGCCCTGCGCGGGCTTCGTGATCGTGGGCGCGGGGAAGACGGCCATGGACACCGCGGTCTGGCTGCTCGAGCAGGGCGCGGATCCGGACTCGATCACCTGGATACGTCCGCGCGACGCCTGGCTGCTGAACCGCAGGAATGTGCAGCCCAGCCACGACTTCTTCGATCGGACGATAGGCGCGTTCGCCGACGAGATGGAATCGGCGCGCGACGCGAAGTCGCTCGATGACCTCTTCGCGCAGCTCGAGGAGAAAGGACAGCTCTGCCGCATCGATCGCTCGGTCTGGCCGACCATGTATCGCTGCGCGATCGTCAGCGATGCCGAGCTGGAGCAGATGCGCAGGATCCGCAAGGTCGTGCGCCTGGGCCATGTCTCGGCCATCGAGCCCGGCCGGATCGTCCTGGAGCACGGCACCGTCCCGACCTCGCCGGACCATGTCCACGTGCACTGCAGCGCCGACGGCATCCCGAAGAGGAAGCCGCAGCCGATCTTCCAGGAAGGGAAGATCCTGCTGCAGTACGTGCGCCGCTGCTCGCCGACCTTCAGTGGCGCGCTCGTCGCGCACCTCGAAGCCACGCTCGACGACGACGCGACCCGGAACGCGATGGCGACACCGGTGCCGATCCCCGACGAGCCGATCGACTGGCTGCGCAACCAGCTGGCCGATGCCCGCAACAGCTTCGCCTGGCGCCAGTCGCCCGAGCTTCAGCGCTGGCTGGTCGAGTCGCGGCTCGACACCTTCTCGGCGATGATCGCCCGCGCGATGCGCGAGCCCACGCCCGCCAGCAGCGCGATCCTCGAGCGCTGGGGCCGGGCGATCAAGCCAGGGGTGGCAAGGCTCGCCGAATTGCTCGCAAGCGCGCACTGAACCCGAAACCCGAACCCGCACGGAGACGTTCTTGAACAAGGTGATCGAGAGAGTGGTTCCAGGAAAGCACGGCATCGCCGTCGAGATGCAACCCGGCCAGCACCTGCGCGTCACCGACCTGGAAGGCCGGCAGGTCGTCGACATGGCGCTGTTCAACCTGCAGAACTTGCGCGAGAAACTGTCGACCTCGTACTCGCGAACCCGCTACCTGCCGAAGCACGTCGGGGACTACATCCCGCGCGACCGGCTCAACGTCGGCGACACCCTGATGTCCACCCTCTGCCGGCCGATGATGACCTTCATCGACGAGACGGCTCCCGAGAAGGGGGTGCACGACTGCCACAACCGGATGTGCAATCGCTACCTGTACGAGGTGCAACTGGGGCTCGGGCCGCAGGACGGCTGCCACGAGATCATCGCGAAGGCCGTCGCACCCTACGGCCTGCTGCCAGAGGACATCCCGGACACCTTCGACATCAACATGCGCTACGAGCACGACTGCACGCGGCATCGATGGGTGATCGGCTTGCCGGCCAGCCGTGCCGGCGATTACGTCGAGTTCCGCGCCGAGATGCCTCTGCTGGTCGCGCTGTCGGTCTGCCCGCTCGAGTCGGGAGACTGCAACGGCGGCAAGTCGACGCCGGTCCGCGTCGAGGTGTTCGAGGCTGCCTAGCGCTCGCGCAGCAACGCGCCGAGCAGCACCGGCCGGTGGATCACCTCGACCTCGAGCCCCTCCAGCGCGCGGGGAAGCGCGTCGAAGGCGAGCCAGGCATAGGGCGACACGAAATCCAGATGGAAAGTGATCGTCTTCATCGCGACCCCGCGAAGATCCAGGCCACGCCGAACCCGCCGGCCACGTAGCTGCGCGAGCGCACCAGCGGGCTGTCCTCCAGCGCCGAAGCGCCGCGCAAGGAGTCCATGCGAAGAAAGCCTCCGAACCAGAAATCGCCGTAGCGACGGCCGAAGCTCAGCTGCGACTGGATGCCGGCATAGCCGCCCGGCGCGTCGTAGGCCGGGCGCGTGGCGGTCGCGAACTGCGGGGCCACCGAGTAGAAGTAGTCGTGATAGCGGCTGTTGCCATAGAGCAGGCCCAGCGAGGCGTTCACGTCCAGCCCCGAGCCCCAGGCATCGGGCAGGTGCAGGGCCAGGTAGGGGCTCGCCGTCCAGCCCTTGTGCGAGAGCCCGCCGTCCTCGAGCGCGAAGGCCGCGCGCGCCGCCAGGCGAAAGCTCAGTTCGCTTTCGCGCTTGCGCCGGTCGCCGACCAGTCGCACCACGAGCTCGGGTCCGATCTCGCCGAGCGGGTCGAGTTCGGGCATGCCGGCGCGGGCGCGGTTGTCGCCGCTGCGCAGAGAGAGGTTCCCGGTGAAGCTCGCGTCGAGCTCCACACGCTCGGAGTCGAAGAGCCGCGCCACGATGCCGCCGCGATCCACCCGCAGGCGCTCGCCACGGTACACGAAGTACGGGAAGGGCAGCAGGTAGCCGTGCGCCTCGTCCGAGCCGCGGTAGTCCGGGAGATGAACGGCCGACAGGCCGACGCCGGCTTCCCAGAACGACTGCGCGAAGGCGTTCGAGGCGCCCAGCACTGCCAGCAGGCAGGCCAGGCGCAGAGCGTGCAGAGGACTGCGCTCGCGCGTGATGGCTCGGCGTTCGCGCCTCATGGCCCTGCGCTCGCGGACGCGGTGCCGGCGGAGGCGTGACCAGTCGGGGCGTGCCCGAGCTGCTGCCTGCGCCACTCTCCGGGCGGCAGCCCGAAGCGCCGCTTGAAGGCCCGGCTGAAGGCCGCCTCGGACTCGTAGCCGGCCCGATCGGCGATCGTTTTCGTCGGCAGCTCGCTGGCCTTCAGCTGCTGCGCAGCGAGCTGCAGCCGCCAACCGGCCAGGTAGTGCATGGGCGGCTGGTCGAGCAGCCGCCGAAAGCGATCGGCAAGCACGCTGCGCGACACGCCCACCTGCCGGGCGAGCTCCGTCACGCTCCAGTCCTCGAAGGGCGCGGCATGCAGGTGCCCGAGCGCGGCCCGGGCGACCGGATCGCGATAGGCCGCGAACCAGCCGACCTGATCGTCGGCCAGGTCCTGCATGTGCTCGCGAAGGATCTCGACGAACATCAGTTCGGCCAGCCGCGGCAGCATGTTGCGCGAGCCGGGCATCAGTTCGGTGGCCTCGGCGGCAGCGTGGCGAATCGTCGCCGCCAGCCAGCGATCGCCCCGCCGGGATTCGGGCCCCACGTGCAGCAGCGCTGGCAGGTGCCGGAGGATCGGGTGGAAGAGCAACTCGTCGCACTGCAGGAAACCGCAGACGATCGAACTCGACGGACCCGCGCCGCCGCCGTGCTGCACGATCAGGATGTCCGTCCAGGGCCGCCGTGGAAGCAGTTGCCCGACCTGCACCGGCATCGCGGCATCGCGGCCGCGCAGGCCGTGGCTGTCACCGTGAGGCAGCAGCACGGCGTCGCCCTCGGCCAGCCAGACGGGCTCGCGCTCCGGCAACTCGAGCCAGCATCCTCCGGACGCCACGATGTGGAAGGGAATGATGTGCTCGGTGCGAAACGGCAGCACCCGCGCCAGCTGCCGCGAACCCGGTGTCTGCACGGCCCACGGCTCGCGGAACTCGGCGCGAAAGAGCACGGTGCCCACCAGGTGCATGCTGCCCAGCAGGTCCGAAAGCAGGTCCCCCGCCGGCGCCGGCGTTTCGGGCAAGACCTTCGGCCTTTCGATCATGTTCTCCCCGCGGAAAACGGCCTACGCTGACGAAACATACAACGGAGGAGGCCCGCCATGGCCAACCAGACCGCTCTCGAGGCCCGCGAACTGGTCGTCGTGCTCACACGCGGCATCGACCACGAACTCTCGTCGGCCGGCATGATCATCGCGCTGGGCGGCATGACCGCCGGCCTGAAGGTGTCGATCTTCCTGACCAGCTCGGGCGTGGACATCGTTCGGCGTGGCGCCGCCGACACCACTCACGTCAAGCCGCTGGAACCCCTGGCCGACATGCTGCGCGACTTCATGGCCCGCGGCGGCACCATCTGGGCCTGCACGCCCTGCGTGAAGAGCCGCGGGTACGCGCAGGAAAACCTGCTCGACGGCGTGATCATCGCCGGATCGAGCGTCATGCACGAACGGATCAAGGCGGGCGCGGCCACGCTCAGCTTCTGAGCGATCGGCCGCCGGCCGGCAATCCCCCCCCCAACAGGGCACCCAGCACATTGCCGCCCGCCGCGACCAGCACCGCGGCGCCATAGCCGCCGGTGCGGTCGAACAGCCAGCCCGCCAAAATCGGCAGGCTGACCGCCGCGATGCACCAGGCAATGTACAACTGCCCGGCGATCCGGCCGAACTCGTTGCGATGCCAGTACTGGGCGATCGCCCCGGCCACGGCGCCCGACATGAACCCGTAGCCCATGCCGATCATCGCCAGCGCCGGCACCGCGACCAGGGGACCGGGCCAGAAGCTCAGCAGCATGGCGCCGGCGAGCGACCACAGGTGCGCAGCCGCGGCGACCCGCGGCATCGGAAAGCGGTCGACCAGCCAGCCGCCCCCGACGCGCGCCGCGGCGATCGCCGCGGTGATGAAGGTGGTGGCCCCGAGCGCCAGCGCGGTGCGCCCGCCGTAGGCCTGCACGATGCCGGCGGCCTGGCTCATCACCGTCAGTCCCGCCGCCGCGGCGAGAAAGAACACCGCGAAAAGCCGCGCGAACACCGGCCACTGCCGGTCGATCGGCCCAGCGGCCTGGACGTCGGCCGCTCGCATCCGGATGTCGGCCCGGGCCAGCAGCCAGGCGGCGAACACGCAGGCGGCGAGAACGGCCGCACCGAGCCCCGCCAGCGTGGCCCGCAATCCGAAGGCCGCGATCGTGTAGCCGAACAGGGGCGCGCCGATCATGGCGCCCAGTGGGTAAAGCGCCACCACGTAGCCGTTGACCAGGCCGCCGCCCGAGGCCAGCGTCTGGTTGACACCCTGCTGGACCAGGATGAATCCCACCCCGCCGCCCAGCCCGAACAACAGACCGTAGCCCAGCACGAGCTGGCCGAGGCCGCCCGCGCTCGCCGCCAGCCACAGCCCCGCCGCGCTGCCGGCGCCGGCCAGCAGCAGCACCGGCACGGCCGGCAGGCGGCGATACAGCAAGGGCGAAAGGTTCATGCCCACGACCAGGCAGATCGTGGCCAGGCCGAACACGAAGCTCATCTGCGCGCGGCCGATGCCGAGCATCTCCTCCATCGGCTTGAGGAACACGCTGAAGGCGTAGATGGTGCCGAAGGGCAGGTTGACCGCGGTGGCCGCGGCAACGGCGGCAAGGGCGCGCTTGCGGGAGCTCGTCGGACTGGGCATGCCGCACAACTTAGCCTTTCGATCGGCGAATGGCTATGCTGCGGGCCTTCCCGCAGGCAGCTGCCATGCCGTTTTTCCCGCACCGAACCCGCACGCCGAACCTGAACGCCGAATCATGCGAAAGCCCGTCGCCCTCGCCCATGCCTCCCGCCTGATCAACCACGGCCCCACCGTCCTGGTGAGCAGCGCCCACGGGGGACGCCGCAACCTCATGGCCGCCGCCTGGTCCATGCCGGTCGAGTTCACGCCGCCGCGCATCGCGGTGGTCATCGACAAGAGCACCTACACCGGAGAGCTGGTCGCCGCGAGCGGCGCCTTCGCCCTGAACATACCCTGTCGAGCGCAGGCCGACCTGGCCTTCGCCGTGGGCAGCAC
>MEEC01000143.1 GCA_001724315.1 Lautropia sp. SCN 70-15
TTTCTTCCTGGCCGCGCGGTGCCGCGGGCTTGTCCTCGGGCTCGCGGCCGTTGCTCAGGTGGCGGGTCAGGTCGGCCTCGCGCACCCGGAAGCTGCTCAGGTCGCCTTCCGGGGTTTCCTCGACGATGTAGTCCGGCGTGATGCCCTTGGCCTGGATCGAGCGGCCGCTGGGCGTGTAATAGCGCGCGGTGGTCAGCTTGATCGCGGTGGTGTTGGACAGGGGCAGGATCGACTGCACCGAGCCCTTGCCGAAGGTCTGCGTGCCGAGCACCACCGCCCGCTTGTGGTCCTGCAGCGCGCCGGCCACGATTTCCGAGGCCGAGGCCGAGCCGCCGTTGACCAGCACCACCATTGGCACGCTGCGCACCGAGGCGGGCAGGCGCCTGAGGACGTCGTCGCGGGTGCCGCGCAGGTAGTCCTCGGGGCTGGCGACGTACTTGCGGCTCGCGTCTTCGGTGCGGCCATCGGTGCTGACCACCAGCGTGCCCTGCGGCAGGAAGGCGGCCGACACGCCGACCGCGCCGTGCAGCAGGCCGCCCGGGTCGTTGCGCAGGTCGAGCACGAAGCCCTTCACCGGGCCCTGCTTCCAGAGGTTCTCGATGTGGCGCACCAGGTTCTCGACCGTGTGCTCCTGGAACTGGGTGACCCGGACCCATGCATAGCCGGGCTCGACCATCTTGGACTTGACCGACTGCACGCGGATCACGTCGCGGATGATGGGGATGACCAGCGGCTGCGCCTCGCCCTTGCGGGAGATCGTGAGCACGATCTTCGACTTGGGCTTGCCCCGCATCAGCTTGACCGCGTCGCTCAGCGACATGCCCTTGGTGGGCTTCTCGTCGATCTTGATGATCAGGTCGCCGGCCTTGACGCCGGCGCGCGCGGCCGGGGTGTCCTCGATGGGCGAGACGACCTTCACGAAGCCGTCCTCGGTGCCGACCTCGATGCCCAGCCCCCCGAACTCGCCCTGGGTGCCGACCTGCAACTCGCGGTAGGCGTCGGCGTCGAGGTAGGCGGAATGCGGGTCGAGGCCCGACAGCATGCCGCTGATCGCCTCGGTGATCAGCTTCTTGTCTTCGACCGGCTCGACGTAGTTGGCCTTGATCGCCCCGAACACGTCGGTGAACTGCCGGAGTTCGTCCAGCGGCAGCGTGGCGCGGGTCTCGCGCTGGGCGACCGCCGTCAGGCCGATGCTGACCAGGATTCCGGCGATCGCGCCGACCGAAACCAGGCCTAGGGATTTGAGCTTGCCCATCTTCGCGAAATCCTGTGGGGAGCCAGCAGCCCGCACCGCGTATCTGTGGAATTCACCCCGGGCGTGGCGTTCGCCCGGGTCGTCCGACCCAGTATAAACCGCGGCGCAGCGCTCAGCGGGCCTTTCCCTGCGCCGCCACGGCGGCTTTCGCCGCCTCGATCTCGGCCTGGTCGCCCAGGTAGTAATTGCGGATCGGTTTCAGGGAATCGTCGAGCTCGTAGACCAGGGGCCGGGCGGTCGGAATGTTCAGCTGCACGATCTCCTCGTCGCCGACGCCGTCGAGGTGCTTGACCAGCGCGCGCAGCGAGTTGCCGTGGGCGGCCACGACCACGCGCCTGCCCGAGCGGATCGCCGGCGCGATGGCCTCGTTCCAGTAGGGGACGACCCGGGCGACCGTGTCCTTCAGGCACTCGGTGCGCGGGATCTCGCCGGGGCGAAGGCCCGCGTAGCGGGGGTCGGCGTCGGCCTCGCGCGGGTCGCCGGGCGGCAGCGGCTCGGGCGCGATCGCGTAGGCGCGGCGCCAGACCAGCACCTGCTCGTCGCCGTACTTCTTCGCGGTGTCGGCCTTGTCCAGGCCCTGCAGCGCGCCGTAGTGGCGCTCGTTCAGGCGCCAGGAGTGGGTGATGGGCACCCACATCCGGTCCATTTCGTCGAGCACGGTCCAGAGCGTGCGGATCGCCCGCTTGAGCACCGAGGTGAAGGCGAGGTCGAAGTCGTAGCCTTCGGCCTTCAGCAGCTCGCCGGCGCGGCGCGCCTCGCGCAGGCCGTTCGGCGTGAGGTCCACGTCGGTCCAGCCGGTGAAGCGGTTTTCCAGGTTCCACTGGCTTTCGCCGTGGCGCAGCAGTACGAGCTTGTGGGTCATGTCGACGGGGTTGTGGGCAACCGGGGGAGTTCGAGGCCGCTATTCTATAATTTGCGGTTTCCGACACGGACCCCACGCGGATTCCCTCAAGTGGATTTCATCACCGAGAACATCGTCCTGATCGCCATCGCGTTCGCCGCCGGCGGGATGCTGCTGTACCCGCTGGTCATGGGCAAGGCCTCCGGGCCGGCGCTCGACACGCTGGGCGCCACGCGGCTGATCAACGACACGGGCGCCGTCGTGCTCGACGTGCGTTCGCCCGCCGACTTCGCGGCGGGCCACCTGCCGAACGCCCGCAACATTCCGCTGGCCGAGCTCGACAAGCGCGTGGGCGAACTACCCGCCGGCAAGCCGGTCCTCGTCTGCTGCAACAGCGGCGGCACCTCCGGCCGCGCAAGCGCGCTGCTGCGCCGCGGCGGCCGCCAGGACGTCTTCAACCTGGCCGGGGGCCTCCAGGCCTGGCAGCAGGCTGGCCTGCCCGTCGTCAAGTGATTCCCCGGCCCGGCCGGCGCCGCCGGCCCGCCACCAAGGAGCCCGAATGAGCAACAAGGTCGTCATGTACACCACCGCGGTGTGCCCGTATTGCCAGCGCGCCGAGATGCTTCTGAAGCAGCGCGGCGTCGAGCAGATCGAGAAGATCCGGATCGACCTCGATCCCGTGCGCCGCGACGAGATGATCGAGAAGACCGGCCGGCGCACCGTGCCGCAGATCTTCATCGGCGAGCGCCACGTCGGCGGCTTCGACGACCTGTCCGCGCTCGACCGCGAGGGCGGGCTCGTGCCGCTGCTTTCCTGACCGCGTTCGCCCCAGGGCCACGCACCTCTCCCGACCACCGAAGGACCCATCCATGACCGAGCAGGCGCAAGCCCCCGTATTCGCGATCCAGCGCATGTACCTGAAGGACCTGTCGCTGGAGATCCCCCACGCGCCGCAGATCTTCCTCGAGACCAAGCAGCCGACGGTCGAGGTCGGGCTCGACGTCACCGGGCAGCAGGTCGCCGACGGCATCTACGAGAGCACCGTCACCGTCACCGTCACCACCAAGGTCGGCGAGAAGGTCGCCTTCCTGGTCGAGGCCAAGCAGGGCGGGATCTTCGAGATCCGCAACGTGCCCGACGAGCAGATGGACCTGCTGATGAACGTCGTGTGCCCGAACATCATCTATCCCTACCTGCGCTCGAACGTCGCCGATGCCGTCCAGCGCACCGGTTTCCCGCCGATCCACCTGGCGGAAATCAACTTCGAGGCGCTGTACCAGCAGCGGCTGGCGCAGCACCAGCAGGAGCAGGCGCAGAACCAGGGCTCCGGCATCATCGTGCCGGGCACCCACTGACGATGCGCGCGCTGGCGCCCCTGGCGTTCGCCGCGCTGCTGGTGCCGGCGCTGCCGGTGCTGGCGCAGGAGTTCCGCGAGGTCGGGGCCGCCGCGTCGGTGCTCTACGACGGTCCCTCCGAGCGGGCGCAGAAGCGTTTCATCGTGGTCCGCGGCACCCCGCTCGAAGTGGTTTCCTCGCTGGGCGCCTGGGCCAAGGTCCGCGACTACGCGGGCGACGTCTTCTGGATCCCGCAGGCCGAGCTGGCGCCGCCGCGCCACGTGGCAGTCTCGCGGGCGCTCGCCTCGGTGCGCAAGACGCCGGGCAGCGTGGGCGAGCTGGTGTTCCAGGCCGAACGCGGCGTGCTGCTCGAGCTCGTCGACGAGCCGGCGCCCGCGGGCTGGCTGCGCGTTCGCCATCGCGACGGCGCGACCGGTTTCGTCAGCGCCGACGAAGTCTGGGGCCGCTGAGGCCCGCATGCGCATCGCGGTCTTCGGGGCCGGCGCCTGGGGCACCGCGCTGGCGATCCACGCGGCTCGCCGGCATCCGGTCATGCTCTGGACGCGCGACCCGGCCCAGGCTCTCGAGATCCGCGAGGCCCGCCGCAACCGGCGCTACTTGCCGGAAGCCGCGCTGCCCGATGGTATCGAGGCCAGCGCGGACATCGACCAGGCCTGCGAATGGCTGGGCGACGGGCCCGGCGCGCTGGCGGTGCTCGCGACTTCAGTGGCCGGGATGCGCCCGGTGCTCGGCCAGCTGTCGGGCCGCCTGCGCCCCGGTGTCGCGGGGCTGGTCTGGCTGTGCAAGGGCATCGAGCGGGAGACCGGCTCGCTGCCCCACCTGGTGGCGGCCGAGGCGCTGCCGGGGCACGGGCATGCGGTGCTCTCGGGACCCTCGTTCGCGCAGGAGGTGGCCGCGGACCTGCCGGTGGCGCTCACCGTGGCGTCCCGCAGCGAGTTTCTCCGCCGCGCGGTCCAGCAGGCCTTGCACCACGGCGCGGCGCGCATCTACGGCAGCGACGACGTGATCGGCGTGGAACTGGGCGGCGCCCTCAAGAACGTGATGGCGATCGCCGCAGGCGCCTGCGACGGCCTGAAGCTGGGCCACAACGCGCGGGCCGCGCTGATCACGCGGGGGCTGGCCGAGACCGCGCGGCTGGGCATGGCGCTGGGCGCGCGCGCCGGCACATTCACCGGGCTGACCGGCCTGGGCGACCTGGTGCTCACCTGCACCGGCGACCTGTCGCGCAACCGGCGGGTCGGCCTCGCCCTGGCCGAGGGGCGGCCGCTGGCCGAGATCGTGGCGCAGCTTGGGCACGTGGCCGAGGGCGTGCCCTGCGCCGCCGCGGCGCTCGCGCTGGCGGCGCGCCACCGGGTCGAGCTGCCGATCGTGGCCGCGGTGCAGTCGGTGCTCGACGGCGAGCGCTCGCCGGCCGAAGCGGTGCGCGAGCTGCTCTCCCGCGAACCCCGGGACGAGGACGACAATGTCTGAGACCGGCGCGGTGCCGGACGCGACGCCCGCGATCTGCGTCTTCTGCGGGGCCAAGCCCGGCTTCGATCCGCGCTGGGTCGAAGGCGCCCGCGCGGTGGGGCGGGCGATCGCCGCGCGCGGCTGGCGCCTGGTCTACGGCGGCGGGCGCGTGGGGCTGATGGGCGAGCTGGCCGACGCCGCGCTGGCGGCCGGCGGCGAAGTCGTCGGCATCATCCCGCAGGCGCTGCTCGCGCGCGAGGTCGGCCACCGCGGCCTGACCCGGCTCGAGGTCGTGCCCGACATGGCGGTGCGCAAGGTCCGCATGGTGGAGCTCTCCGACGCCTTCCTGGCGCTGCCCGGTGGGCTGGGCACGCTCGACGAGCTGTTCGAGGTGCTCACGCTGCGGCAGACCCGCTACCACGACAAGCCGATGGGCCTGCTCAACCAGGCCGGCTACTGGGACCCGCTGCTCGGCGCCTGCCGCGGCATGGTCGAGGCGGGCTTCGTGACGGCGGNCTTCGTGACGGCGGCCGACCTCGACTGCCTCGAGGTCGACGCGGACATCGAGCGGCTGCTCGACGCGCTGGTTCGCTGAGTCACCGGGGCGCGGCGCCCTCGAAACCGAACTGACGCCAGGCCTCGAACACGGTCACCGCGACTGCGTTCGACAGGTTCAGGCTGCGGTTGTCCGGCCGCATCGGCAACCGCAGGCGCCGGTCCGGCGCGAACTGCGCGAGCACTTCGGCCGGCAGCCCGCGGGTCTCGCAGCCGAACACCAGCCAGTCGCCGCGCTCGAAGCGCACGTCGAAGGGGCTGCGGCTGCCGCCGGTGGTCAGCGCGAACATGCGCGCCGGCTGCTCGGCGGCCAGCAGCGCCGCCCACGAGGCGTGGACCTTCAGGCGCGCGTACTCGTGGTAGTCGAGGCCGGCGCGGCGCAGCTTCGCGGCGTCGAGCGCGAAGCCGAGCGGCTCGACCAAGTGCAGGGCGGCGCCGGTGTTCGCGCACAGGCGGATCACGTTGCCGGTGTTCGGCGGGATCTCGGGATGGACCAGGACTACGTTGAGCATGCGTCGGGCGGCGGCGTGCGCGCGGCCACGCAGGAGCGTCGCGCCGGTGGTCATCACGTCGTCCACGACCAGGACGCTGGCCTCGCGTTTCACGCCCTCGGCGGTGAAGGCGTGGGCGAGCGCGCCGCGCCGCTGGGAGGCGCCGAGCGACGAGGCCGGCGCCCCCTGGCGCACGCGGGCGAGCAGCGCGCCGGCCGGCCGAAGGCCGAAGGCGGCCGCCACCGGACGGGCCAGCAGCAGCGCCTGGTTGAAGCCGCGGCCGGCCAGCCTGGCCGGCGCCATCGGCACCGCGACCACCGCGTCGGGGGGCGTGGGCGAGTCCCAGCCGCGCGCCGCGGCGCGCGCCAGCAGGCGGCCGAGCGGCGGCGCCAGCGCCGACTGCCGGCCGAACTTGATCGCCTGGATCAGGTGGTCGAGCGGGCGGGCGTAGTCGGCCAGCACGATCGTGCGATCGATGGCCGGCGGCCGCGCCCGGCAGGCCGGGCAGGGGCCCGGCGCGAGGTTCCGGGCGAGTTCGCCGCACACCGGGCAGCGCGGCGACGAAAGCCCCGGCAGGCTGCCGGCGCAGGCCGCGCACCAGCCGCGCGGCGGGTCGTGGTCCGGGTTCGGCGGGCCGGCGGGCAGCGGACGCTCGCAGGCCACGCAGACGGCGGGCAGCAACCAGTCGAGCAGCAGCGCCGCGGCCGAGGCGGTGTGTCGGGCGAGCCTGTCGGCGATCGGGTCCATCCCCCGATTGAAGCGCATCGGGGGCATATACTGCCGCGCGATGGCCACCACTTCCGACCTAGATCCGAAGGCCGTGCGCCGGCAGTTCGCGCGGCGCGCGGGCGTCCTGCACCGGGCCGACTTCCTGCTGCGCGAGGCCGAGCGGCGCCTGCTGGATCGCCTCGAGATCGTCCGCCTGCAGCCTTCGGCCATCCTCGACGTCGGCTGCGGCCTGGGCCACAGCCTGGCGGCGCTGGCGCAGCGCTACCCGCAGGCTTCGGTGCGCGGCTGCGACCTCGCCTGGCAGGTCGCGGCGCAGGCGAGGCGCGCGCTGGCGCCGCAGCCGCGCGGCCTGCTCGCGCGGCTGCGCAAGGGTGCCGGGCAGCCGGTGGCCTCGGTCTTCGCGGCCGACGCCCATGCGCTGCCGCTTGCCGCCTCGAGCGTGGACCTCGTCTGGTCGAACCTGGCCTTCCACTGGTTCGCCGATCCGCCGCGGGCGGTCGAGGAGTGGCACCGGGTTGTCCGCCCGGACGGCCTGCTGACCTTCACCGCGCTCGGCGTGGACAGCCTGGTCGAATTGCGGGCGGCCGGCGCCCGGATGATGAGCTTTCCCGACATGCACGACATCGGCGACCTGCTGGTCGGCGCCGGCTTCGCCGAGCCGGTGATGGACGTCGAGCGGATCACGCTGACCTATCGCGACGCCGCGGCGCTGCTCGCCGACGCCCGCGCGCTGGGCGGCAACGCGCTGGCGGGGCGCTTCCGCGGGCTGCTCGGGCGAGGCCACCGGCGCGAGTGGCTGGCCGCGCTCGAGCGGGGCCGCGGCCCCGACGGGATGCTCCGCCTGAGCGTGGAACTGATCTTCGGCCACGCCTGGTGCCCTGCGAAGAAGCGGCTGCCAGGCGGGCTGGCACGTGTCGAATTCATGCCCAAACGCAGGCATTGATCCGACACTCGATTTGCTGGCCCCCGCGGTCGCTGCCTATAATCCTTGAGTTGAAGCAAATCCGCTTCGAAAAAAGACGCCGGTTCGTCGCGAACGGCGCCAGTTCGCATGCAGTACCGGTGGAGCTACGCCGCAGACCAGGACACGCACCAGTGGGTGATGAAGCGCAATTGCGCGATGTCGCCCCGGCAGCTCGGTTGCTGGTTCGGCTCGCTGGCAGCGGTCTCG
Organism: Lautropia sp. SCN 70-15; assembly: GCA_001724315.1. Taxonomy (GTDB): domain Bacteria; phylum Pseudomonadota; class Gammaproteobacteria; order Burkholderiales; family Burkholderiaceae_E; genus Zeimonas. Next base: position 7,847 of record MEEC01000143.1, read on the forward strand.
CTGCTGCTGGCGGCCTTCTTTGCGGCAAAGGGCGCCTGGCTCGTCGTTCCGTTCACGCTGATCGAGATCGCCGCGCTGGGTGTTGCCTTCGTCTGGTGGAGCAGGCACGCGACCGACTACGAGCGCATCGTGGTCGGTTCGGGCATGCTTCGCGTCGAGACTTCGAGCGGGGAGCGCCTGAGCAGGGTCGAGCATCGGCCCGCCTGGGTGAGGGTGGAGTACGGCGGCGCGCGGCGCGATCCGATCCGGATCGTGTCGTCGGGCAAGGCGATCGAAGTGGGCGGATTGGTGCCCGACGATCGCCGCGCAGCGCTGGCGAAGGAATTGAGAGGCGTGCTCGCGTCGCATTGCGCGGCCGGGGGCGTCCAGAGTTGACGAAGAACGACTACGGATGGGCAGCATGAAATTCAAGCGTGCGGCAGGCGCACTGGCGACGGCGGTTCTGGGTGGATGGATCTCGGTGGCCAACGCGGTCGGCGACATGCCGGGCGGGCCCAAGGTCAACGGGCTCAACCTGCAGGATCCGGCCACGAAGATCGCTGCCGACCTGCACTGGATCCACTGGTTCCTGATCTGGATCTGCACCGGCATCTTCATCGTCGTCTTCGGCGCGATGTTCTACTCGATCTGGGCGCACCGGAAGTCCAAGGGCCACAAGCCCGCCAGCTTCCACGAGAGCACCGCGGTCGAGGTCGCCTGGACCATCGTCCCCTTCCTGATCGTGGTTGGCATGGCGCTGCCCGCCACCCGCATGGTGGTCGAGCAGAAGGACACCTCGAACGCCGACCTGACGGTCAAGGTCACCGGCTACCAGTGGAAGTGGGGCTACGACTACCTGAAGGGCCAGGGCGAGGGCATCTCCTTCCTGTCCACGCTGTCCACGCCGCGGGCCCAGATCGAGGGGCGCGAGGCCAAGACCGACACCTACCTGGTCGAGGTCGACAACCCGCTGGTGGTGCCGGTCGACACCAAGGTCCGCGTGGTGCTCACCGCCAACGACGTGATCCACTCCTGGATGGTGCCTGCCTTCGGCGTCAAGCAGGACGCGATCCCGGGCTTCATTCGCGACACCTGGTTCAGGGCCGAGAAGGTCGGCACCTTCCGCGGGCAGTGCGCCGAGCTGTGCGGAAAGGACCACGCCTTCATGCCGATCGTGGTCGAGGTCAAGTCCAGGGAAGACTACGCCAGGTGGGTCGACGACCAGCAGAAGGCGATGCTCGCCAGGATGGACGACCCGAACAAGGAATGGTCGCAGGCCGACCTGATGGCGCGCGGCGAGAAGGTCTACCAGGCCAACTGCGTGGCCTGCCACCAGGCCAATGGCAAGGGCGTGCCGCCGGCCTTCCCGCCGCTCGAGGGCTCCAAGCTCGTTCTGGGGCCGCAGGACGGCCAGATCGGCATCGTGCTGAACGGCAAGCAGGGCACCGCGATGGCCTCGTTCAAGCAGCTGTCCGACGTCGAGCTGGCGGCGGTCCTCACCTATACCCGCAATGCCTGGGGCAACAAGGCCGAGGACGGCATCGTCCAGCCGGCCGAGGTCAAGGCCGCCCGCAAGTGATCCGGTGATCCGCGCGCAAGACCGGATCGCAGAAAGAGAAGCAAAGCAGAGAGTTCGCAGGAGCCAAGGCAAATGAGCGCAGTACTCGACCATCACGGCGACCACGCCCACGACCACGCGCACGACCATCCCACGGGCTGGCGTCGCTGGGTGTTCGCCACCAACCACAAGGACATCGGCACGCTGTACCTGTGGTTCTCGCTCACGATGTTCTTCGTGGGCGGCGTCAACGCGCTGCTGCTGCGCACCGAGCTGTTCCAGCCTGGCCTGCAGGTGATGCAGCCGGAGTTCTTCAACCAGCTCACCACGATGCACGGCCTGATCATGGTGTTCGGCGCGATCATGCCGGCCTTCGTGGGCTTCGCGAACTGGCAGCTGCCGCTGATGGTCGGCGCGTCCGACATGGCTTTCGCGCGGATGAACAACTTCAGTTTCTGGCTGCTGCCTCCCGCGGCGCTGCTGCTGGTGGTGTCTTACTTCGTGCCGGGCGGCGCCACCGCCGCCGGCTGGACCCTGTACGCGCCGCTGTCGACCCAGATGGGTCCGGGCCAGGATCTGGCGATCTTCGCCGTCCACATCCTGGGCGCCTCGTCGATCATGGGTTCGATCAACATCATCACGACCATCCTGAACATGCGAGCGCCGGGCATGTCGCTGATGAAGATGCCCATGTTCGCCTGGACCTGGCTGATCACCGCCTACCTGCTGATCGCGGTCATGCCGGTGCTGGCGGGCGCCATCACCATGCTGCTCACCGACCGCCACTTCGGCACCGCTTTCTTCAACGCGGCCGCCGGCGGCGACCCGGTCATGTACCAGCACATCTTCTGGTTCTTCGGGCACCCCGAGGTCTACATCATGATCCTGCCGGCCTTCGGCATCGTGAGCGAGATCATCCCGGCCTTCGCGCGCAAGAAGCTGTTCGGCTACAGCTCGATGGTCTACGCCACCGCGTCGATCGCGATCCTGTCCTTCATCGTGTGGGCGCACCACATGTTCACCACCGGCATGCCGGTGACCGGCCAGCTGTTCTTCATGTACGCCACGATGCTGATCGCGGTGCCCACGGGCGTGAAGATCTTCAACTGGACCGCCACGATGTGGAAGGGCTCGATGACCTTCGAGACCCCGATGCTGTTTGCGATCGGCTTCATCTTCGTGTTCACGCTGGGCGGCTTCACCGGCGTGATCCTGGCCGTGGCTCCGCTCGACATCCAGCTGCACGACACCTACTACGTGGTGGCGCATTTCCACTATGTCCTGGTGGCGGGCTCGCTGTTCGCGTTGTTCGCCGGCGCCTACTTCTGGCTGCCCAAGTGGACCGGCCACATGTACGACGAGAAGCTTGGCAAGGCGCACTTCTGGCTGTCGCTGATCACCTTCAACATCACCTTCTTCCCGATGCACTTCCTCGGGCTGGCCGGCATGCCGCGCCGCTATGCCGACTACCCGATGCAGTTCGCCGACTTCAACGCGATCATCACGGTCGGGGCCTTCGGGTTCGGCCTGTCGCAGCTGGTTTTCCTGTGGGTGGTCATCAAGTGCATCAAGGGCGGCGAGAAGGCGGCCGACAAGCCCTGGGAAGGCGCCGAGGGCCTCGAGTGGACGCTGCCGTCGCCGGCGCCGTGGCATTCGTTCGAGACGCCCCCGGTCGTCAAGTGACGCATGCCTGCCGAGCCGGCCGTGCCATGGGGAACACGATGAGCGATCCGAACAAGTCCAGGAACCTGCGCACCGCGCTGATCCTGCTGTCGATCGCCCTCGTGTTCTTCCTCGGCGTGATCGTCAACCGCGTGCTGTTCGGAAACGGCTGACATGTCGGAAGCTCCCCGCGAGAACCTGCCCGAGCGCCAGCAGAACTGGCAGATGTTCGGCAAGCTGATCGTCGTCACGCTGGCGATGTTCGGCTTCGGCTTCGCGCTCGTGCCGCTCTACGAGAAGATCTGCGAGGTCACCGGCATCAACCAGCTGACCAAGCGGGACCGCCAGGCCGAGGAGTTCGCCCGCAACACGCAGGTGGACACCAGCCGCAAGGTCGTCGTCGAGTTCGACGCCAACGGGCGCGGTGCCTGGCAGTTCCGTCCGGAGACCGGCTCGCTGGAGGTCCACCCCGGCCAGCTGGTCACCGTGGTCTACGACCTGGTCAACACCAAGGACGTCCCCACCACGGGCCAGGCGATTCCCAGCTATGCGCCGATGGTGTCCAGCCAGTACTTCCACAAGCTCGAGTGCTTCTGCTTCGAGCAGCAGGAGCTGGGCGCCGGCGAGACCCGCAAGTTCCCGGTCGTGTTCGTCGTCGACCCCAAGCTTCCGAAAGACGTGAACACGATCACTCTCTCGTACACCTTCTTCGAAGTGGGCGGGAAGGGCGCGACCGCATCGGTGGCGGGCGAGGGACGAGGCGGATGATGAAGGAGTTGCAGGAAGCCAGTCGCCGCAAGGGCACCTTCCTCGGCACCCTCAAGGCCATCGGCTGGGCCTTTTTTGGAGTTCGCGGCGGAAAGGGCTACGAGCGGGATCTCGCCCAGCTCAATCCGCTGCACGTGATCATCATCGGGCTGCTGCTGGCGGCGCTGTTCGTGATCGCGCTGGTAATCATCGTCAATCTGGTCGTGGGCTGACGCACGAGAATACTTAGGGAGAGAGAGAAAAATGGCTTCGGGTGCGCGCGCTCATGCGCCTTACTACTTCGTGCCGGGCCCGTCCAAGTGGCCGCTGGTCGGAGGCATTGCGCTGACCTTCTTCGGGTTCGGCCTGGCGAGCTGGTTCAACGGCGCCTCCTTCGGCCCCTACCTGTTCGCGATCTTCCTCGCCATCCTCGCCTACATGATGGTGGGCTGGTTCTCCGAGGTGGCCCGCGAGTCCGAGGGCGGCCTGTACAGCGACCGGGTCGACGTGTCCTTCCGCTGGTCGATGAGCTGGTTCATCTTCTCGGAGGTGATGTTCTTCGCGGCCTTCTTCGGCGCGCTCTTCTACGCGCGCTCGATCACGATGCCGTGGCTCGGGGATCTGGACCACCGCAGCATCCTGTGGCCCGACTTCCAGGCCGTGTGGCCGCATGCCGGCCCGGCCGGCGTGGTCGAGCCCTTCCAGACCATCGGTCCTTGGCCGATCCCGACCATCAACACGCTGCTGCTGCTCACCTCCGGGGTCACGCTGACCATCGCGCACCACGCGATCAAGGACAACAAGCGCGGCCCGCTGACCTTCTGGCTGTTCCTGACGGTGCTGCTCGGCGCGATCTTCCTGGGTTTCCAGGCCTACGAGTACATGCATGCGTACAAGGACCTGAACCTGCGCCTCGACTCCGGCATCTTCGGTTCGACCTTCTTCATGCTCACCGGCTTCCACGGGTTCCACGTGACGGTGGGCGCGATCATGCTGTCGGTGGTGCTCTACCGCGTGCTGAAGGGACACTTCAACTCGGAGAACCACTTCGCCTTCGAGGCGGCGGCCTGGTACTGGCACTTCGTCGACGTCGTCTGGCTGGGCCTGTACGTCGTCGTCTACTGGCTTTAAGAAAGGACCGCGCCGGCC
>MEEC01000144.1 GCA_001724315.1 Lautropia sp. SCN 70-15
TGTGACTGGTAGGCGGCCGTGCGCGGATCGGGGCGGTCCGCACCGAGCCCCTCGTGCGGCAGTTGCGACCAGCGCGTGCCGTCGCTCGCCGACAGCTCGAACCAGTTCTCCAGGCGCAGCGCGCCGGCCTCGCCGCGCAGCGTGAACTCGACGACGTCGGGCCCGGCCGCGCCGGCCGAGGCGCTGACCAGCACCGGCACGCCGCCGCAGGACAGCCGCGCCAGCGCCGAGCGTTCGCACAGGGCCGGGTCTTCCTGCCAGCCGATGGTCGCCGTCTCGATCGCGACCGGCCCGAGCAGGCGGCGCAGCAGGTACACGTAGTGCGACAGCACCTCGCGCACGAATCCGCCCTCTTCCCGAAAAGCCAGCCAGCCGGCGTTCGCCTGCCAGTCGCGCGGCCAGCGCGAGAAGAACAGCCGGATCTCCGCCTGGCGCGGGCTGCCGATGGCGCCCGCCCGCAGCCGGGACTCCATGGCCGCGACCGCCGGGGCCGAGGCGAACACGTAGTTCACGCCGTTCGGGGTCGAAGATCCCGAGAGCGCCTGCACGATCGCCTCGCCGTCGGCGAGGTTCACCGCCAGCGGTTTCTCGCAGAAGACCTTGCGGCCGGCGGCGATCGCCATCTCGACGTACTCGCGGTGGAAAGCCGGCGGCGTGCCCACGTAGACGATGTCCACGTCCTGGGCCTCGATCGCCGCGCGCGCGCTCGAGGCGAGCGGAACCTCCGGGAAATCGGCGGCCGCCGAACGCATGGCCCGGTCGGCGACGTCCCAGGCAGCAACGACCTTCAGGTCGTTCCGGTGGCGGGTCTGGTCGAGCATGCGGCGCCCGATCACGCCGAGTCCGATCACTGCGATGCCGTGGCTCATCGGGGAATCCTGTCTGGAGGTCGAGGCGCCATTATCCACGGGGCGCGAGCGCCACCGCCGCCGGCCGTTGCGCCGAGCAGGGCAGCAGCGCGTCCAGCGCGGGGCTGTAGGCAGCCGTCTCGACGTTCATCAAGCCGAGCACCGAGTGAAAGAGATTGTCGTGCGACAGCGGCTCGGCGGATCTGCCGCGCAGGCAGTCCATCCGCGTGCCGCCGCGCGCCTGCATTCCAGTCGACAGCCAGGCGACCATCGGCACGTGCGTCTGCTCGGCCGGCGCGATCGACCAGGGCACGCCGTGCAGGTAGAGGCCGCCTTCGCCCAGCGATTCGCCGTGGTCGGACACATAGAGCAGCGCCGTGTCGTTGGCGCCGCTGTCGGCGCGGCCCTTCAGCCAGGTCAGGGCGAGATCGAGGAAGCGATCGGTGGCCGCGATCGTGTTGTCGTAGGCGTTGATCACATGCTCCACGGGGCAGTCGGCGAGCATGTTGCTCGTGCACTCCGGCTGGAAGGGCTTGCGGTCGGCCGGCGTGCGCTTGAAGTAGGCGGGCCCGTGGCTGCCCATCTGGTGCATGACCACGACCACGCCGCGCGCCCGCCTTTCCGGATCCAGCGCCGCGATCCGGCGGTCCAGCCCGTCGAGCATCGCCTCGTCGAAGCACTCGCCGGCATCGCACAGGCCGGCCGCCGGCTCGTCGAGCATGCGCACGCCGGGCACCCGCGCGCAGACGCCCTTGCACCCGGCCTGGTTGTCGAGCCACAGCACGGCGAGCCCCGCGCGGCTCAGGACGTCGAGCAGGTTCTCGTGCACCGCCGTCCGGTCGCCGCCCTGCTCGCGGGTGAGCGGCGAGAACATGCAGGGCACCGACACGTGGGTGTTGGTGCCGCAGGCGCTCACCTGGCTGAAATTGACCAGGTCGCCCGCTTCCTGCCAACGCGCGAGCGCGGGCGTCGTCTGGCGGGCGTAGCCGTTCAGGCCCCAGTTCCGGGCGCGCGCGGTCTCGCCCACCACGAGCAGGAGCAGCGGCGGGCTGCGCCGCGCGGCGTAACCGGGGCCGAGCGTCGCGTCCACACCCACCGGTTCGAGCGCGCTGGCTTGCGCCGGAAGCTGGTCGGCCGCCAGCCGGGCGCCGGCATAGACGGCATTGAGCGGATTGACCATGTAGCGCAGCGACTTCTGCTCGCGGACCACGGGGGCCAGATCCTGGAAGCCCAGCAGGACCGCGGTGACCGCCACCGCCACCCCGACCAGTGCGCCGACCGCGTTGCGCCAGGTCCGCTCGAACCAGCGCCGCCGCGGCAGCGGCCGTCGCCAGATCCACCACAGGGCGGGGCCGGCAACGAGCAGCACGGTCGCGGGAAGCGACCAGGACATCAGGTCGCGCGCCTCCCGCGCGTCGGTGTTGATCACGTTGGCCAGCATCGTGCTGTCGATCACGGCGCCGTACTGCCACATGAAGTGGCTGTTCGCGGCGGCGATCACCGCGAGCAGGCTGGCCGCCGGCCGGAACAGTCGCGGCCAGGCGAGCAGGGACAGCAGTGCGCCGGTGCCGCCCGCCACCATCAGACCGATGCCGGCGAAGATCACGAACTGGCGCGACGATCCGCCCGCCAGCTCGTGCAGCCTTTGCCAGAGCGGCAGGTTGCCGGCCACGGTGAGCCAGAGCACGAGCCCCCAGACGGTGACGAAGCTCCGGGACATCCCGGTGGCGCGTCGCGGTCGCGCGGCGCTCATCGAACGGCCCCCGGCTGGCCAAGACTTGCGTGCGTCGGATCGGCCACCGGTTGCGTGGCGTGCAACCGGCCGTCGCGAAGCAGCGCGTCGGCGAGCTGGTAGTCGGCGATCGCCCGGTCGGCCCTGTCGGGGTCCACCGGAACCGCTCGGGCGCTGCCGTCGACGTCGATCCGGTACTGCGTGAGCTTCTGCTTCGGTGCGAGCACCACCAGGTCGCGCGTGCCGTTTGCGCCCGGGGTCAGCAGCCCGACCTCCTGGTAGTTGCCGAGCCAGGCGCGCTCGACCGCGTCGGGCGAGAGCAGGTCCTCGCCGAAGAACCGCCCATGATCGTCGATGCCCAGCCAGGACAGCAGGGTCGGCACCAGGTCGATCTGACTGGCCATCCTGTCGTGGACCGCCGGCTGGACGTAGCGCGGCGCGTAGAACAGCGCCGGGATCTTGTAGCGGTCAGGCGGAATGCGCGTCTTGCCGGCCACCGAGGCGCAGTGATCGGCAACGATCACGAACAGCGTGTCGTCGAACCACGGCCGGCCGCGGGCCTGTTCGATGAACCGGCCGATTGCCCAGTCGGTGTACTTGACCGCGCCATCGCGCCCGGTCCTGGACGGGATGTCGATGCGACCGTCCGGATAGGTGTAGGGACGATGGTTCGAGGTCGTCATCAGGTGGAAGAACTGGCGCTTGCCGCCTGCCACCGTCCGATCGATCCGTTCGAGCGCGAAGTCGAACAGGTATTCGTCGGACACGCCCCAGATCGTCGAGAAGCCGACCCGATCGTCGGGAATGGAGGTCCGGTCCAGCACCTTGTAGCCGTTCCCGGCGAAGAAGCCGTTCATGTTGTCGAAGTAGCCGTAGCCGCCATAGAGGAAGCTCGTCTCGAAGCCCTGCTGGCGAAGCGCCGCGCCGAGCGTGAGCACGCCCTCGCCCTCCGGGCGGCGGACCACCGACTGGCCGGGCAGTGGCGGCAGGCCCACCGACAGGGCCTCGAGCCCCCGGACGGTGCGCGTGCCGATCGCATAGAGCTCGGTGAAGAGCAGCCCGTCGCGCGCCAGCGCGTCGAGCGTCGGCGTGAGCCCCTGCTTGTTGCCGAAGCTGCCGAGAAAGCTCGCGCTCAGGCTCTCGACCTGGATGACGACCACGTGCTTCGGGCGCGCGCCGGCATCGTGCGGGTGTCGCTGGCGCGGCCAGGCGCCGGCGAGCGCGGCGGCCCGTTGCGGGTCGAGCATCGCGTAGAAGCGGCGGAACGACAGCGCGTTGTCGCGCAGGGCGGCAAGGAAGGCCACGCCGCCATTGCGCGCGATCTCCTGGTCGACCGCGTTGGCGCGCAGCGCGGTGGCATTGCCGATCGATCCGTCGATCGCCAGCGCGAGGCGCCCTGCCCCGATCATGGCAACCGCGGCCAGCGTCGCGACACCCACCCGCAGGGGCAAGGTCCATCCGCGATGCGCGGCCGCGGCCTGGAGCCGGACCGAGCGCCGCCCGAGCAGCCATGCCAGCAGCAGCCCCGCGCCGCCGAGGCCCGCCAGGATCGGGCCGACCGGGTAGGACTCGACGATGTTGCCGATCACCTCGTTCGTGTAGATCAGGTAGTCGACCGCGATGAAGTTGAAGCGCGCGCCGAACTCCTCCCAGAAGAGGATCTCCGAGACGGCCGAGAAGCCGACCGCTGCCACGACGCCGGTCGTGATGGCGAGCCGCCAGCCGCGACGCAGCAGCCCCGGCGGACGGCTTCGATGCGCGAGCGCGCCGACGAACAGGGCGGGCGCCGCGCAGGCGAAGGCGAAGAGCGCGTCGGCCGCCGTGCCGCGCAGCAGGATGTCCAGGATGGCCCCTGGCGAGAGATCGATGTCCTGCCAGGCCAGCGAGGCCAGCACGACGCGCGTCGCCGTCGCCGTGGCGACCATGACCAGCCAGATCAGCCAGGCGCTCTCGAGCGCGGGATGGGAGCGAAGCAGGAGAATGCGTTGCATCAGGGACCACGATCGGAATCGAAGCCGCGATGCTGGCACCGGCGCGATGAGCTTCGCGCGGAGGTTTCGTGAGGAATTCGTGAGGGCGCGGCCGTCAGTCGCGGCCGGCCAGGTTCAGGCCTGCGCCAGACGCACCCTGGCTCGGGTGCCGCCGCCGGGTCGCGGCTCGAGCGCGAGCTGCCAGCCGGCCGCGTCGCAGATCCGCTGGGCGATCGAGAGTCCCAGCCCGAGGCCTTCGCTGTCCGGCCGGAGTGGGGCCTGGCTGCTGCCGTCGGCGGGGGCGCTGCCTGGTCCGTTGCCGCTGCCACCGCCGATGCCGATGCCATCGTCGTCGACGACCAGCTCGCCGTCGCGCCAATCCACGCGCACCCGCGTGCCGCCACTGTGCCGGACCGCGTTGCGCACCAGGTTGGCGAGCACGATCCACAGGGCGCTGCGATCCAGCCTGACGACCACGCCGGCCTGAACCTCCGAGCCCAGCGCGATGCCGCGCACCCTGGCTTCCGCCGACAGGTGGCCGAGAACCTCGGCGACCAGGCGGTCGATGGCGATCTCGCTGGCGGCCTCGGCGCTCCGGCCACGCGCCACGCGCAGCAGCGCGGCGGTCAGCATCGTCATCTCGTCGAGGCTGGCCTGCACGGTGTCCACCAGCCGGCGCTGGCGCTCGTCGAGCTCGCCGGCGCGCAGCAGGTCGAGCGAGGAGCCGGCGCGCATCAGCGGCGTGCGCAGCTCGTGATTGGCGGCGGCGGTGAAGGCGCGCTCGCGGGCCAGGATCTCGCCCAGGCGGTCCCGGTAGGCGTCGAGCGCGCCGGCCAGGCGGGCGGTCTCGGCATGCGCGGCGATCGCGTCGAGTCGCGCCGGGCGCTCGGCCTCGTCCTGGGGTCGGCCGACCGCGTCGGACAAGCCCTGCAGGTCGCGGGTCAGGCGGCCGGCCATCCGGCCGCTCAGCAGCAGCGCGAGCGCGCCGATCGCGAGCACCGAGAGCGCGAGCGCGGCGATCGCGTTGTGCTGCCGGGCCTCGTGCTCGGCCACGTCGTAGACGAGGAAGAACCAGGCATCGCCGTCGCGTTCGATCGCCACGTGGTACTCGAGGTCCTCCCCCGGGTGAAGCTCGTAGCCGCCAGCCTGCCGCGGCAGGCTTCGCAGCCAGGCGGGCATCGCTGCCTCGGCCGCCGCGTCGCCGTCGTGGACCACATGCAGGCTCATGTCGGGCGTGTTCGGCGCGGCCAGTCCCGGCTGCTGGCGGTGCAAGGCGATGCTGCGCTCGAGCTGCTCGGCGAGGATGCGGTCGATCATCGCCTCCTCGGCGTGATGGCTGACGAACCAGACGAAGCTCGCCTGAGCCAGTGCGATCAGCAGCGCCAGCCCGGCAAAGACGACGGCCAGCCGCCGGCGCAGCGAGGGCCGGCGCGCGCGATACGCGGCTTCAGTCGGCGGCGAGCCGGTAGCCATGGCCGTGCAAGGTGCGGATCGGATCGAAGTCGCAGCCCGCCTGCGCGAAGGCCCGGCGGGTCGCGGCCACCAGCGTGCGCAGCGCGTCGCCCTGCTCCCGCTCCTCGCCCCAGATGGCCTGCTCGAGCTCTTCGCGGCCGAAGATCCTGTCGGGCCGCTCCGCGAGCAGCTCGACCAGCCGGAAGGGCTTGGGCGAGAGCCGCACCTCGATGCCGTCGACCTGCACCCGGCGGGCGGCGCGGTCGACCAGCAGGCGGCCCGCGCGAAGGCTCCCGGTGGACGGCCGGCCCTGGGCGCGGCGCAACAGCGCGGCCAGCCTCACCGCGAGCTCGGGAAGCTGGAAGGGCTTGACCAGGTAGTCGTCGGCCCCCGCGTCGAAGCCGGCGAGCTTGTCCTCGAGCTCGTCGCGCGCGGTCAGCATGATCACCGGGGCGTCGCTGCCGATTTCCTCGCGGAAGCGCCGGCACCAGGTCAGGCCGTCCAGGCGCGGCAGGTTCAGGTCCAGCACCACCGCCTCGGGCGCCTCGCGTGCGGCGAGCGCCATCGCCACGAAGCCGTCGGGCGCCCAGTCGCAGCGATGCCCCCTGCCCTGCAGGTAGTCGCAGACGTTGGCCCCGATCACGGGGTCGTCCTCGACGACCAGGATCTTCGCCATGCGCCTGCTTACTGCGCCCCGATCGAGTCGAGGTACTCCTCGTAGCCGCCGCGCCAGTCGGTGACCTTGCCGTTGCCGTGAACGACCAGCACGCGGGTGGCCAGCGCGTCGATGAACTGGCGGTCGTGCGAGACGATGAACAGCGTGCCTTCGAACTTCTCGAGCGCCAGCTGCAGCGACTCGATCG
>MEEC01000145.1:0-6868 GCA_001724315.1 Lautropia sp. SCN 70-15
CGGGGCAGACGCAGGGACAGCGGCAGGCAGAGGGGGAGGGGCCGGGCCGTGCCGGCGAGGGCGGCGCCCGCCGGGGCGCGGGCATCGCGGACGCGGTCTTCGCCGACGACTTCTGGCGCCTGGCCGCGCAGCACGTCGGCCTGGTCGCGGCGGCGGTGCTGGCCGCGGTGGCGGTGGGCGTGCCGGCCGGGGTCGCGGCGGCATTCCGGCCGCGACTGGGCGCGTCGCTGCTGGCCGTGGTCGGGGCGGTGCAGACGATACCGTCGCTGGCCCTGCTCGCGCTGCTGATCCCGGCGGTCGGCGCGATCGGCGCGCTGCCGGCGCTGATCGCGCTATTCGCCTACGCGCTGCTGCCGATCGTGCGCAACGCGTGCGTGGGCATGCAGCAGGTGCCCGGGGCGCTGCGCGAGGCCGCCGGCGCGCTCGGCCTGCGCCCGCGTGTGCGGCTCTTGCTGGTCGACCTGCCGATCGCCCTGCCGACCATCCTGGCGGGTGTCCGGACCGCGGCGGTCATCTGCGTGGGCACCGCGACGATCGCCGCCTTCATCGGGGCCGGCGGGTTCGGCGAGCGGATCGCCACCGGACTGGCGCTGAACGATCATCGCCTGCTGCTCGCCGGCGCGCTGCCGTCGGCGGCGCTGGCCTTTCTGGTCGAAGGCCTGTTCGCGCTCATCGAGCGACGGGTGTCACGCTGGTCCCGCGTCGCGGGCTGAACACCGCGCGGGCGGCACCGCTGCCGGCGGCTCAGCCGACGCCGCGCGCCCGGTCGCGGTGGAACGCCGCGCGCCAGGCCTCGAAGCGGCCCGCGGCAATCGCCTCGCGCATCTCGCCCATCAGGCTCAGGTAGTAGTGCAGATTGTGGATCGTGGCCAGCCGGGCGCCCAGGATCTCGTTGACCTTCTGCAGGTGGTGCACGTAGGCCCGCGAGAAGTTCGCGCAGGCGTGGCAGCTGCAGGTCTCGTCGATCGGCCGGGTGTCGTCGCGATGGCGCGCATTGCGCAGGCGCAAGTCGCCGAAGCGGGTGAACAGCCAGCCGTTGCGCGCGTTGCGGGTCGGCATCACGCAGTCGAACATGTCGATGCCTGCCGCCACGCCGGCCACCAGGTCTTCCGGCGTGCCCACGCCCATCAGGTAGCGGGGCTTGTCGGCGGGCAGGCGCGGCGCGGTGTGCGACAGGATCCGCAGCATCTCCTCCTTCGGTTCGCCGACCGACAGGCCGCCGATGGCGTAGCCGTGGAAGCCGATGTCCACCAGGCCGGCCAGCGACTCGTCGCGCAGCGCCTCGTACATGCCGCCTTGCACGATGCCGAACAGAGCGTTCGGATTGGCCAGCCGGTCGAACTCGTCGCGCGAGCGGCGCGCCCAGCGCAGGCTGAGCCGCATCGACGCCGCGGCCTCGTCGTGCCCGGTCGGCACGCCGGCGGTCTCGTAGGGCGTGCACTCGTCGAAGATCATCGCGATGTCGGAGTCGAGCGCGCGCTGGATCCGCATCGATTCCTCGGGCGTCAGCATCAGCCTGTCGCCGTTGACCGGCGAGGCGAAGCGCACGCCTTCCTCGCTGATCTTGCGCAGCTCGCCCAGGCTCCAGACCTGGAAGCCGCCGGAGTCGGTCAGGATCGGCTTGTGCCAGCCGTTGAAGCGGTGCAGGCCGCCGAACTTCGCGAACACCTCGAGCCCGGGGCGCAGCCACAGATGGAAGGTGTTGCCCAGGATGATCTGCGCGCCGACCTCGTCGAGCTCGCGCGGCGACATCGCCTTGACCGCGCCGTAGGTGCCCACCGGCATGAAGATCGGCGTTTCGACGACACCGTGATTCAGCGTGATCCGGCCGCGCCGGGCCAGCCCGTCGGTGGCCAGCAGTTCGTATTTCAGCATCGGCGGATCATAGCGGGTCGGCCGGTGCGTGCCCGGCCGCATCCGGCGAGCGTTCGAGCAGCATCGCGTCGCCGTAGCTGAAGAAGCGGTAGCGCTGCGCGATCGCGTGCGCGTAGGCGCGCCGGATGGTCTCCACGCCTGCGAAGGCCGAGACCAGCATCAGCAGCGTGGACTTCGGCAGGTGGAAGTTGGTGATCAGCCGGTCGACGACGCGAAAGCGGAAACCGGGCGTCACGAAGAGCCGCGTCTCGCCGGCGCCGGCCACCACCGCGCCCTCGTGCGCGGCGGCAACGCCCTCCAGCGTGCGCAGCGAGGTGGTGCCCACCGCAACGATGCGGCCGCCGGCGGCGCGGGTGCCGGCGATCGCCCGGGCGGTGGCCTCGGGCACCTCGTAGCGCTCGGCGTGCATCCGGTGCCGGCTCAGGTCCTCGACCCGCACCGGCTGGAAGGTGCCGGCGCCCACGTGCAGCGTGACCCAGGCAAGGCCGATGCCCGCTTCGCGCAGTCGCGCGAGCATGGATTCGTCGAAATGCAGGCCAGCGGTCGGCGCGGCCACCGAGCCGGCCTCGCGGGCGTAGACGGTCTGGTAGCGGCGCTCGTCCTCGGCGCCGGGCGCGTGCGTGATGTAGGGCGGCAGCGGCAGCCGGCCCTCGCGCTCGAGCACCTCCATGACCGGGTCGTCGAAGCGCAGGCGCCAGAACTCGTCGGCGCGCTCCAGCACCTCGGCGCCGCCGCTGCGCCAGGCGATCCGGCTACCCGGCTTCGGCGGCTTGCTCGCGCGCAGCATCGCGATCGCCTCGTGCGTGCCGGTCACCCGCTCGACCAGGGCCTCGACCCGCCCGCCGCTGTCCTTGACGCCGAACAGCCGGGCGCGGATCACCCGGGTGTCGTTCAGCACCAGCAGGTCGCCGGGGGCGAGCAGCGAGGGGAGGTCGGCGAATACGCGGTCCTCGAGGCGGGCTTGCGGACGGTCTTCCGGGGGAGCCTCGGCGCCGCCCGCCCCGGCCGCATCGTCACCGGCCCCGCCCGCCCGCACCACGAGCAGGCGCGAGGCGCCCCGCTCGGCCGGCGGATGCTGGGCGATCAGTTCGGCGGGCAGCTCGAAGTCGAAGTCGGAAAGGCGCATGGGCTGGCATTCTAGAGTTTCCCGGCGCACGCTCCGGGAGCGGCCGGACCGCAGGAGGCAGGGCGATGGCACTTTCGATCCAGGGCATTGTCGATTCGATCGGCGCTCGGACCGGCGCGTCGTTCGAAGTGGTCATGCCCGACGGCACGCGCTGGCGGACGGGCTTGGGCGAGCCGCGCTTCCGAATCGTGCTGCGAAGCCAGGCGGCGCTGGTCGCCGCGTTCACCCGTGGCTACATCGGCCTGCTCGAGGCCTGGTTCGACGGAAAGGTCGAAGTCGAAGGCGATCTTGGCGCGCTGTTCGCTGCCGGGGCAGTCGGCTACGAGCAGCTGGAGTCCCGCGCGGTCACGAAAGTCGAGAACGACCTGCTCGAATGGCGCAGCTCGAACCGCGACCCGGCCCGCGCCAAGACGAACGCCCGCGCGCACTACTGACTGGGTGCGGACTTCTACCGGCTGTGGCTCGACGATCCGCTGATGATGTACACCTGCGGCTACTGGCCGGAAGGGACGGCCTCGCTCGAGCAGGCGCAGCGCAACAAGATCGACCACGTCTGCCGGAAGATCCGGCTGGCCGAGGGCGAGCGCTTCGTCGACATCGGCTGCGGTTTCGGCGGCTTCATGTTCCGCGCGGCCGAGACCACCGGCGCGAGCGGCGTGGGGGTGAACACGACCACCGAGCAGGCCGAGTGGCTGCAGGGCGAGATCGCCCGGCGCGGGCTGCTGGACCGGCTCTCGGTGCGCGAGGCCGATTTCCGCGAGGTCGACGCGCAATACGACAAGGTGGTGTCGATCGGCGTGCTGGAACACGCCGGGCGCGACCAGCTGGCCGGGGTGGTGCGGGCGCACGCCGATTTCCTGAAGCCGGGCGGGCTCGGCATGCTGCACTTCATCGGCCACGTGGGCCGCTACGACACCGAGCTCTTCATCCGCAAGCACGTGTTCCCGGGCGGATGGATCCCTTCGCTGGCCGAGGTGATCGTCGAGATGGAGCGCTGCGGGCTGGAGATCGTCGACATCGAGAACCTGCGCCGGCACTACGCGCTGACGCTGGACGCCTGGGCCGAGCGCTTCCAGCGCAACTGGGGGGCGATGCGCGCGCTCGACGCGGCGCGCTTCGACGAGCGATTCCGCCGGATCTGGCTGACCTACCTGATCGGCTGCGCCGAGATGTTCCGTTCGCCCGCCGGCTACACGCACCTGTTCCAGATCGTGTTCAGCAAGGGCAACGTCACCCGCGACGGCTACCCCATGGGGCGGGCTTTCCTCTATGCGGGCACCGACGATGCCCGAGGGGGCAGCCATGGACGCTGAGCGTGCGGCCCACCAGGCTCGGCTGGCCCGGGTCGTCGCCAGCCTGCGGGGCGACGGCGCCGGGCACGCGGCGCCGCTGGGTCTGTCCAGGCGCACGTCCAATCTCTTTCGCGACCGCGCAGCCGGGCCGAAGCGGCGGCTCGACCTCGGCGAGTTCACGAACGTGCTCGGCATCGACCCGGCCGCCGGCTGGGTCGATGTCGAGGGGTCGATCCGCTACGAGTCCCTGGTCGATGCGACCTTGCCGCACGGGGTGATGCCCGCGGTCGTGCCGCAACTGAAGACCATCACCGTGGGCGGCGCCGCGGCCGGGGTCGGGATCGAGGCCACCTCGTTCCGGCAGGGGCTGGTTCACGACACGCTGCTCGACTTCGACGTGCTGCTGCCCGACGGCAGCGTGGTCGCCTGCGCGCCCGACAACGCGCACGGCGACCTGTTCTTCGGTTTCCCGAACTCCTACGGCACGCTCGGCTACGCGGTCAGGCTGAGGCTGAAGACGATCCCGGTGCGGCCCTTCGTGCGGGTCGAGCACCGCCGCCACGCCGACCCGAACGGCTTCTTCGACGACCTGGCCAGGCAATGCGAAGGCGACGCGGACTTCGTCGATGGCGTGGTCTTCTCCGGCAAGGACCTGGTGCTGAGCGTGGGCCGCTTCGTCGACGAGGCGCCCTGGGCCAGCGACTACGGCTTCGAGCGGATCTACTGGCGCTCGTTGCGCGAGCGGGAGACAGACTACCTGGGCGTCAGCGACTACCTGTGGCGCTGGGACACCGACTGGTTCTGGTGCTCCCGGAACCTGGGCGCGCAGAACCCGGTCGTGCGGCGGCTGCTCGGGCGCAAGCGGCTGAACTCGCGCTTCTACACCCGCGTGATGCGGGCCAACGCCCGGCTGGGGATCACGCGCGCGCTGGCCCGGCTGCGCGGGCGCTTCACCGAGTCGGTGATCCAGGACGTCGACATCCCCCTGGACCAGGCAGCCGCGTTCCTGGACTTCCTGCTGCGCGAGATCGGCATCCTGCCGGTGTGGATCTGCCCGATCCGGCCCGCGGAGGGCGGGCGCGCCTTCACGCTCTATCCACTCGAGCCCGGTGTGCGCTACGTGAACTTCGGATTCTGGGACGTGGTGGAGACCGACTCGCCGCGGCAGGCCGGTCACTTCAACCGGCTGGTCGAGCGCGAGGTGATGCGGCTGGGCGGCATCAAGTCGCTCTATTCGGACAGCTCCTTCACGCCCGAGGAGTTCGCGCGCGCCTACTCGACGCCGGCCTACGAAGCGTTGAAGGCCCGGTACGATCCCGACCGCCGGATGCTGGGCCTGTACGAGAAATGCGTCCTGCGGGCCTGACCCGGGGCGGCCGTTTGCCGGCGGCCGGGCGATTGCCGATAATGCCGATCTTCCTCGCGGGGCCTTCGCCCCGCGCGCTCTGGCCGGAGTGGTGGAACTGGTAGACGCGCCGGACTCAAAATCCGGTGCCCGAAAGGGCGTGCGGGTTCGATTCCCGCCTCCGGCACCAATTCTCACGCGGGCGCCAGCCCGCGATCGAGACGATTTCGTTATTTTTTCGATCCCCAATCGTCACGGCCGGGCAATCCCTGCGTGAATTCGTGATCCCAGACTTCAGTCATCGGCAGCGCGGTGCTGTCGACCCGACCAAAGCTTCAAGGAGCACGTCATGATCAAGTTCGCACGCATCCTGGTTCCCGCCGTCTTCGCCCTCGGTGCCGCTGGCGCCAATGCCCAGCTGATCGAGACCGACTACCCGGTCGTCACCGGTTCGGTCGGCGCCGGCGTCGTGGCGCCCGCGCAGACCGCGGCCGCGCCGGCCGGCAATGCCGAACCCTTCCTGATCCAGTCGAACGCGGGCCCGGTCCAGGTGAACCCGGCCTACGAGCAGGCGAGCTCGCTCACGCGCGCCGAAGTGCAGGCTGGCGCCGAGATCCGCAACCCGATCGGGCCGGCCTTCTCGGCCTGACCTCATCCGGTCACCGATTCGAAAGCCGCGCGGCCTGCAGGGTCGCGCGGCTTTCGGCGTTTCTGAGACACTGCGCCGAAGGTCGCGCGGGCCGCGCGATCCGCAGGCAGGCGCGCGAACCGCGCGATCCGACTCGATGCAGAGGATGGACATGGACAAGGACTACGACCTGATCACGATCGGCGCCGGCTCGGGCGGCGTGGCCGCTTCGCGCCGCGCCGCCGCGCATGGCGCGAAGGTGCTGGTCATCGAGGGCGATCGGGTCGGCGGCACCTGCGTGATCCGCGGCTGCGTGCCGAAGAAGCTGATGATGTACGCGGCCGGTTTCTCTCAGGCCCTCGAGGAGGCGCGCGGTTACGGCTGGCGGGATGCCGGCGGCCGATTCGAAATGGCGGACTGGGCGGCGGCCAAGGCGGCCGAGATCGACCGGCTCGAGGGGATCTATCGCAACTTGCTGTCCGGGTCCGGCGTCGAGCGCCGGGCCGGCTGGGCGCGCTTGAAGGGGCCGGGCGAGGTCGAGGTGAATGGCGAGGTGCTCCGCGCACCGCACATCCTGCTGGCCACCGGCGGGCGGCCCTCCG
>MEEC01000145.1:6893-11174 GCA_001724315.1 Lautropia sp. SCN 70-15
CCCGCCGCCGACGCCTTTCCCGGATTGGAACTGGCGATGACCTCGAACGATGTCCTCGACCTGACCAGGGTGCCGGAGTCGCTGCTGGTGATCGGTGGGGGATTCATCGCGGTGGAGTTCGCCAGCATCCTGGCCGGGCTCGGGGCGCGCGTGACGCTGGCCTTTCGCGACGTGCTGCCGCTGCGCGGCTTCGACTCGGACTTGCGCAAGCGGCTCGCCGATGCGCTGGCCGCGCGCGGCATCGCGATCGCTTCCGGCGTGGGCTTCGCTTCGCTGCGCAAGGTGGCGAGCGGATTCGAGGTCGAGCGCCTCGACGGATCGGTGCTCGCCGCGGCCGCGGTGCTCAATGCCACCGGGAGACGGCCGAACACCGCGGGCCTCGGGCTGGACCAGGCGGGGGTGGCCACCGACCGCTTCGGCGCCGTCGTGGTGGACCACGACAGCCGGAGCACCGCGCCGGGCATCTGGGCGATCGGCGACCTCACCAATCGCCGCAACCTCACGCCGGTGGCCATTGCCGAGGGACGCGCCTTCGCCGACACCGAGTTCGGCGGCAGCCCCGTGCGGGTCGACCACCGGATCGTCGCCGCCGCGGTGTTCACCGATCCGCCGATCGGGACGGTGGGCCTCACCGAGTCACAGGCCGTCGAGCTCGGCCCGGTGGACGTCTACGAGTCCGAGTTCCGGCCGATGAAGACCGCCTTCGTGGGCGGCCAGCAGCGCAGCTACATGAAGCTGCTCGCCGACGGCCTGAGCGGGCGCGTGCTCGGTGTCCACATGCTCGGGCCCGACGCGCCGGAGATCGTGCAGAGCCTGTCGGTGGCGCTGACCTGCGGCGCCACCAAGCGCGACTTCGACCGGACGATCGCGGTGCATCCCACCGCTGCCGAGGAGTTCGTCCTGATGCGCGAGCCGTCGCGGCGCCTGCTCGCGCGCGAACCGGGCGGGGCGGCGGCGTGACGGATCCGCGGGCCGGCGTGCCGCCGGACCGGGTGAATCGGCCGGCAGGAGGGCCGGCCCGGTCGGCGACGCTGCGTCGCTTGGCGGTGATCGTTGCGATCGCTGCCGGGCTTGTCCTGTTCTTCTGGCTCGAACTCGATCGATTCCTGAGCCTGGAGTCGATCGCTTCGCAGCAGGACCGGCTCGAGGCTTGGCGGGCCGCGAGGCCGCTGACCGCGGCGGCGTCATTCTTCCTCGTCTACGTGGCGGTCACCGCACTCTCGCTGCCCGGCGCCGCGGCGATGACGCTGGCCGTCGGCGCGGTCTTCGGGCTGGGCTGGGGCCTGCTGATCGTGTCGTTCGCGTCCACGATCGGCGCCACGCTCGCCTTTCTCGCCTCGCGAACGCTGCTGCGCGACTGGGTGCAGTCGCGCTTCGGCGGGCGCTTGCGCGCGGTGAACGAGGGCATCGCGAAGGACGGCGCCTTCTACCTGTTCACGCTCAGGCTGGTGCCGCTCTTCCCCTTCTTCGCGGTGAACCTCCTGATGGGGCTCACCCCGCTGCGCGTGCGCACCTTCTACTGGGTCAGCCAGCTCGGTATGCTGCCCGGCACGCTGGTCTACGTGAACGCCGGCACCCGCCTGGCGAGCATCGATTCGGTGGCGGGCATCGTCTCGCCCGGCCTGCTGCTGTCCTTCGCGCTGCTGGGCCTGTTTCCGCTGCTCGCGCGCAAGCTCGTCGACTTCGCGCAGGCCCGCCGGGTGTACGCCCGCTGGCAACGCCCGCGCCGCTTCGATCGCAACCTGGTGGTCATCGGCGCGGGATCGGCGGGTCTGGTCACCGCCTACATTGCCGCCGCGGTGCGCGCGAAGGTCACCCTGGTCGAGAAGCACCGGATGGGCGGCGACTGCCTGAACACCGGATGCGTGCCGTCCAAGGCGCTGATCCGTTCCGCGAAGCTGCTGTCGCAGATCGGCCGCGCGAGGGAGTTCGGGATTCGCGGCGCGCAGGCCGAGCTCGACTTCGCCGAGGTCATGGCCCGCGTGGGGCGCGTGGTGCGGCAGATCGAGCCGCACGACTCGGTGGAGCGTTACACCGGACTGGGGGTGGACGTGGTCGAGGGCAGCGCCCGGATCGTGTCGCCCTGGGAAGTCGAGATCGCCCGGCACGACGGCGGCGTGCAGCGCCTGAGCACGCGCAGCATCGTGATCGCGACCGGCGCGCGACCGACCGTGCCGCCGATTCCCGGGCTCGACGAAGTGGGCTTCCTGACCTCGGACACCCTCTGGGAGCTGCGCGAGCTGCCGAAGCGGCTGCTGGTGCTC
Organism: Lautropia sp. SCN 70-15; assembly: GCA_001724315.1. Classification (GTDB taxonomy): domain Bacteria; phylum Pseudomonadota; class Gammaproteobacteria; order Burkholderiales; family Burkholderiaceae_E; genus Zeimonas. The sequence goes on from MEEC01000145.1 coordinate 9,158, forward strand.
GGCGGCGGCCCGATCGGTTGCGAGCTCGCCCAGGCCTTCGCGCGCTTCGGTTCGCAGGTTTCGCTGGTCGAGATGCAGCCGCGCCTGCTGTCGCGCGAGGATGCGGAGGTGTCCGAGCTGGTGGCGCGGCGCTTCGCCGCGGAGGGCATTCGCGTGCTGACCGGCCACGCCGCCGCGCGCTTCGAGATCGGGCAGGAGGGGAAGATCCTGGTGGCGCGACATGGCGATGCCGAACTGCGGATTCCCTTCGACGCGGTGCTCGTGGCCGTGGGGCGGACCGCCAACCTGGAGGGCTTCGGCCTGGAGGTCCTGGGCGTGCGCGCCGGCCGGACGGTGGAGACCAACGGTTTCCTGCAGACCAACTACCCGAACATCTATGCCGCCGGCGACGTCGCCGGGCCGTATCAGCTGACCCACGCGGCCTCTCACCAGGCCTGGTACGCGACGGTCAACGCGCTCTTCGATCCGTTCCGGAAGTTCCGCGCCGACTACTCAGTGATTCCCTGGGCGACCTTCGTGGACCCGGAGGTGGCGCGGGTGGGGCTGAACGAGCAGGAGGCGCGCGAGCGCGGCATCGCGCACGAGGTGACCGTCTATGGCATCGACGACCTGGATCGGGCGATCGCCGACGGCGAGGCGCAGGGCTTCGTGAAGGTGCTCACCGCGCCGGGCAAGGATCGCATCCTGGGCGTGACCATCGTTGGAGCCCACGCGGGCGAGCTGATCGCCGAGTACGTGCTGGCCATGAAGCAGGGGATCGGGCTCAACCGGATCCTGGGCACCATCCACGTCTACCCGACGATGGCCGAGGCCAACAAGTACGCGGCCGGCGCGTGGAAGCGCGCGCACGCGCCGCAGCGCCTGCTGCGCTGGGTCGAACGCTTTCACGCCTGGCGGCGCGGCTAGGTCGTCCCGGCCGAGGAATCCACCGGGCCGGCGGCGCCGGGCAGACGAACGAGTTCCAGGTCCAGCCCGGCCCAGGCTTCGAAAGGCGTGATCAGGCCGGGCGCCAGATTGCCCGCATGCTGCGTCGCCGGCGGGGGCGCGGGCGGCGCAGGTTCGCGGCCGGAGTCGGCGCCGGCCGACGCGATCAGCGCGGCGGCCAGCAGTGAGAGGAATGCGGTCATGTCGTTCTCCCGCGGGGTGGAGTCTCGATCCTCCGCCGCGCGGGTCACGCCAGGGTCACGGCGCGGTCACCGCGAGTCCGGATTCCCCGGCGAAATCGTCTCGCGGGCATCCGGTTTGGTATTCTGAAAACCGGCCGGCATTCCGGCTGCTCTTCCTGCGGCCGCCGCACCGGCCGCTCCGCCTCTCCTCGAGTCTCGCTGCATGGACGCAGTCAACCAGGTCTTGCTGGCCGGCGCGCTGGTCATGTTCGCCGGCATCCTGCTGGGCGCGGTTTCGTCGCGCCAGGGCATTCCGTTCCTGGTCGTGTTCCTGGTGGTGGGCATGCTGGCCGGGGAAGACGGCATCGGCGGCATCCAGTTCAGCGACTACAGCACCACCTTCTTCGTGGGCAACCTGGCGCTGGCGATCATCCTGCTCGACGGCGGCCTGCGCACCAAGCTCGCCACCTTCCGGATCGCGCTGAAGCCCTCGCTGGTGCTGGCCACGGTGGGCGTGCTGCTGACCGCGGTGCCGGTCGGGCTGTTCGCCGCCTGGGTGCTCGGCATCGACTGGCGGCTGGGCCTGCTGCTCGGCTCCATCGTGGGCTCCACCGACGCGGCGGCGGTGTTCGCGCTGCTGCGCGCCAGCGGCACCCGGCTGAACGAGCGGGTGGCCAACACGCTCGAGATCGAGTCGGGCGTCAACGACCCGATGGCGATCTTCCTGACCACGCTGATGATCCAGGTGCTGATGATGCCCGAGACCTTCGGGGTGCTCGACCTGCTTTTCCAGCTGGTGATGCAGTTCGGCCTGGGCATCGTGCTGGGGCTGCTGCTGGGCCGCGGCATGGCCTGGATCATGAAGCGTGCCCAGGTCGGCGAGGGGCTGTCGGCGCTGCTGCTCTGCTCGG